>JAUJMI010000101.1 GCA_030446945.1 Longimicrobium sp.
TCGTTGAGCGTGGTCAGCCGCCGCTCGCGCGTGCCGTCCAGCGCGGCGGAGTAGACGTCGCTGGGGCGCCGCGGACTCATCTGCGCCCACACGACCGTGCGCCCCTCCACGTCGAACGAGGTGACCCCGCGCGGCCCCGACGCCACCCGCTGCGGCGCGATCCGGTCCAGACGCGTGCGGTAGAGCGGGATGGCGCCCTCCGACTGCACGGTGAAGTACAGCCATCCCCCCGGCCCGAAGCTGAACGCGCCCACCGAGCGGTCCATCGGCCCGGTGACGCTGCGGCGCGCGGTGCCATCCGCCCGCATCACCACCAGCTCGTTGTTGACGGCGGTGGGAAAGCGGCCGGCGACGTGCTGGCGCACGTAGGCGACGTACTGCCCGTCCGGCGAGTAGCGCGGCGAGCTCTCCTCGTACCCCGCCTCCGCGATGCGCCGCGGCGCGCCCCCGGCGGCGGGAATGACGACCAGGTCGGACTCCTGCTCCACGTCCGCGTGGTAGGCGCCGCGCGGCTCGGCGGAGGAGAAGATGATCGAGCTGCCGTCGGGGGACCACGAGGGCGCGGTGCTCCCCCAGCTGCCGGAGGTCAGGCGCACGGGTTTGGCGTCGGGACGCGCATCCACCACGTACACCTGCCGCCAGCGCTCCCCCTCGATGGAGGTCTCGCCCATGAAGTTGAGGCGGGTGACGAGGCGCGGGTCGTCGTCGCTGGCGTCCTCGCGCAGCTTGGCGCGGATGGCCGCCAGCGCGGCGGCACGGTCCCGGTCGATGCGGCGGATGGCGGCGGTGTTCACCTTCGCCGTGTCGCGGCGGGTGCTGTCCAGCTCCATCGGCGTCAGCGCCGAGGTGAAGGCGACCCGGTCCCCCCGCGGCGACCATACCGGCCCCGTGGCGCCGGTGCGGAGGTCGGTGAGCGGCCACGCCTCGCCCCCCTCCGCCAGGGGAAGGACCCACAGCTGGGCGCGTCCGCGGTCGCGCGCGCTGACGAAGGCGAGCCGCCCGCCGTCCGGCGAGAAGACGGGGGATCCCGTGGCGGCGCTGTTGGTCCACGTGAGGCGGCGCGGGGCGCCGCTGCCGTCGGTGCGGGCGATCCACAGGTCGCGGCGGTACTTGTTGGTGGCGGAGTCGGCCTGCGTCACCACGTACACCACGCTCCCCCCGTCCGGCGCCAGCGCCACCTCCGACGCGGTGCGCATGTGGTAAAGGTCGAGCGGCACCAGCGGGCGCCGCGCCTGGGCTGTCGCGGCGCTGGTTGCCCCCATCAGGGCCGCGGCGAGGGCGATGGCGGTTCTGAGTCGATGCATCGTCGGTCTTGGAGCACGGGGGAGCGTCGGGTGTTTGCGGCACACTACGGCGTGGGCCGGGCGCGGGCAAGGCGGCGGCGTCGGCAGCGAAGAAGGCGGCGCAGGACGGCGGCGCGGCGCGGGCGCATCTTGCCCCGGCCCGATCCCTGCGCACAGATGCGGGCCGCCGGAGCCCGCTCGGGGCCGGCACCGTCCGTCTCTCGCGCGCCCGGGCAATGCCGCAGCTTTCCGCACCCAAGAAGAGCCCCAAGTCGCTCCCCGCCTTTCCGCTGCGGGTGGCGGCCGTCGACGTGGGCTCCAACGCCATGCGCTTCATCGCGGGTGAGTTCCGCGGAGCCACCGAGTACGAGACGCTGGCCGAGCAGCGCATGCCCGTGCGGCTGGGGCACGACGTCTTCCTTACCGGCAAGCTCCCGCGCGAGGCGATGGACGCGGCCGTGGAGGCGATGAAGGGCTTCCGGGGGCAGATGGAGTCGCTGGGGATCGACCACTACCGCGCCGTGGCCACCAGCGCCATGCGCGAGTCGCGCAACGGCGGCGAGCTGGTGCAGCGCATCCGCGACGAGGTGGGGCTGGAGCTGGAGGTCATCACCGGCGCGGAGGAGGCGCGGCTGGTGTACGAGGCGATCCGCGCCAGCGTCCCGCTCGAGAGCCACAAGTGGATCCTGGTGGACCTGGGCGGCGGAAGCGTGGAGGTGTCGCTGGTGGACGCCAGCGGCATCCTGTGGAGCGAGAGCCACGTGATGGGCTCCGTGCGCCTGCTGGAAGAGCTGTCCGTCTCCGGCGAGGAGCCCGGGCGCTTCCAGCGGCTGCTGCGCGAGTACGCGGCCACGCTCCAGATCCCGGTAATCGCGCAGCAGTGGAACCCGCGCGGGGTGATCGCCACCGGCGGCAACATCGAGGCGCTGGCGCGGCTGGCGGGCGGGCGGGCCGCCCGGGGCAAGGTGACGCGCCTGTCGCTCGCCGACCTGCGCGGGCTCATCGAAATGCTTTCGCGCCTCTCGTATCGTCAGCGCGTGGAAGAGCTCGGGCTGCGCGAAGACCGCGCGGACGTGATCCTCCCCGCCTCCATGGTCTACGAGCGCGTGATCTCGGTATCCGGCGCGGACGAGGTGCTCGTGCCGGCGGTGGGGCTCAAGGACGGCGTGCTGGTGGACCTGGTGGACGACCTGGTGACGCACCAGGAGCACGAGGACCGCAAGGACAGGCAGGCGGTGGCGGGGGCGGTGTCGCTGGGGCGGCGCTACATGTTCGACGAGACGCACGCACAGCACGTGGCGCGGCTCGCCGGCTCCCTTTTCGACCAGCTCCGCAAGCTCCACAAGCTGGAGCCGACCGACCGGCGCATCCTGCTGGCCGCGGCGGTGCTGCACGACATCGGCGTCTACGTGGGATACAAGAAGCACCACAAACACTCGTTCTACCTGGTCTCGCAGAGCGAGATCCCGGAGTTCACGCAGCGCGAGATCGACATCATCGCCAACCTGGCGCGCTATCACCGCAAGGGTGTCCCCGCCGAGCACCACGACCACTTCACCCGCCTTCCCGAAGAGGACCGTGCGCGCGTGATCAAGCTCGCCTCGCTGCTGCGCGTGGCCGACGCGCTGGACCGCGAGCACATCCAGGCCGTCGCCAGCGTGCGCGCGCGTGTGGTGAAGGATCGCTGCATCCTGGAGCTGGAGGGGACGGGCGACCTCCTCCTGGAGCGCTGGGCTCTGCGCCGCAAAGGCGGGCTCTTCGAGGACACCTTTAGCCTCAAGGTGGAGGTCGCCGGCACCGCGGAGTGACCGAGTACCGCCTTCATGACGCAGAGGCGCGGGAGCGCGCGCCCTCTGCGTCGCCGCGTGCGCACCTCCGGTGGGGAAGCCCACTCCATCCGACGTTCCCCAATCAAGCCACATGAACACTTCACCGCGGGGATCGCGGACGAGCTGATCGCGGCGCGACGGCGAACGATGGCCGCGAACCTGTTCATCAACGGCCGCCGGGCGCTGCGCTTCGCCTTCGGCGAGGTCGCAAATGTGACCGATTCGCCGTACCCGTTCACCCTCCTCGTCTCGCAGGTGGATACGGAGCGGGTGCTGGAGAAGCGTGTGGCCTCGCTGGGGTCGCACGTGGAGCGGCCGCTGGAGCCGCTCGGCTTCGAGCAGGACGTGCGCGCGCGTCTGCGGCACGGGGATGGGCGCGAGGAAGCGCTGCGCGCCCGCTACGTCGTGGGATGCGACGGCGCGCACAGCGTGGTGCGCCAGGAGGCGGCGCCGAGCTTCGACGGGGCGGCGTATCCGGCAGGATTTCGCGCTCGCGGACCCAAGCGTGGAGTGGGAGGATGACGCGCTGTACATCTTTGTCTCGCGCGGGGGGCTTCTGGCCGTGTTCCCCTTTGCCGGCCCGGGTCGTACCGGCTGAGCGCGACGCGCTCCGAGTCCGCGCCCCTCCCCGATACCTCCTGCGCCTGTTCCTTGAGCAGTAGTTGGTGCCGACAACCAGTTTCCGAGGGCGTGAACTCCGCGAGGAGAACGCAAGCAAGCTCGTGCGCACTCCCCCGTCTGGGTGTCTCCGCGTGAACCCAGCAGTTCCGCTACAGTCCGGTCGGGTGATCTATGAAGAACCACTCGATACCAAAAGAATGCTCCAGGTGTTCGGCGAGGGCGCGCACCCCCCATACCTCCGTTGCGTAGTGGCCGCCGAGGAAGAGATTGATCCCGCCCTCCTCCGCGTCAAAGAAGTTGTGGTGCGCGCCCTCGCCGGTGACGAAGGCGTCGAGCCCCGCCGCCACCGAGCTTGGCACCATGCTCCCCGCGCCCCCGGTGATCACGCCCAGCCGCCGCACCCGGGCGGGCCCGCCCGGAATCATCTTGACGCGCGTGCCCAGGAGCTCGTCCAACCGCGTGCAGAGATCCTCGCGGCGCAGATCCACCTCACCCCACACACCAAGCGCGAGTCCCTTGTAGTCACCGAAGGTGCCCTGGGGCTCCGCACCGATCGCGCGCAGCAGGACGGCGTTGTTGCCCACCTCCGGGTGTGCGTCGAGCGGGAGGTGCGCGGAGTAGACGGCGACGCCCGCGTCCAGCAGCGGCTTGAGGCGCCGGTAGCGCCGGCCCGTGAGGGGGAGGTTGCCGTCCCAGAAGAGTCCGTGATGGACCAGCAGCAGATCCGCGCCCCCGGCAATCGCCTGTTCCACGGTCGCCTGCGCCGCGTCCACGGCCACGGCGACACGGCGGATAGGTCGCGTGCCCTCCACCTGCAGGCCGTTGAGCGCGCCCGGGTAGTCTGGCGTGGTGGCGACGCGGAGGTAGTCATCCAGGTAGCGGACCAGCTCGTCGAGCTTCACGAGAACGCCGGCGAAAGAGACGCGGGTTTTTCCCCGATCTGTGGACAACGGGAGTGGAGAACCGGGCCAAACCGGTGTGGAAAACGCGCAAACCCTTCCCATGCAAGGGCTTGCGCGTCGTTTACATCGCTGTGGAAAACATCCCCGCATGCGTAGAGTTTTCCCCCGATCCCGCGGGCAGGGCGCGGACGGCGTCCCCGTCCAGCATCTGGACCTGGCCGTTGAAGCGCGCGCCTTCCTCCAGGTGAAGGTGCTGCGCGCGGGCGTGGACGACGCCCTCGATGTCGCAGGTCGCCTGGAGCTCCAACCGGCTCTCGGCCACGACGCTGCCGCGGATCCGGCCGCCGATCACCGCGTCCTGGGTGAAGATGTCGCCCTCCACCAGACCCTCGCGCCCGACCACCACCGCCTTGGTGGCGCGGATCGTCCCGCGGATCTCGCCCTCGACGCGCACCGTGCCGTCGGTGACCAGGTCGCCCACGATCCGCATACCGGGGCCGATGATGGACATCGACGCCTCGCCCGCATTCGCCCGCGGGGCGGCGGGCATCTCTCCCGGCTTCTTTGCTTTTCCGAACGCCATCCTCTACTCCGGTAGGTGAACGAGAGTCACCGGGTCGACCGGCGTCCCGTTCCTGCGGATCTCGAAATGAAGGTGCGGAGCCGTGGAGACTCCGGTGCTTCCGCTCAGCGCGATGGTCTGGCGGGAGCGCACCTGCTGCCGTGCCTTCACCAACACGCGGGAGGCGTGCCCGTACAGCGACTCGTACCCTCCTCCGTGCGCGATGCGGACGAAAAGGCCGTACACGCTGTCGCGCCCGGCCTCGGTCACCGTGCCATCGCCGGCGGCTACGATGGGCGTGCCGAGCGCCACCGCGATGTCCATACCCGGATGCCGCCCGCGACCGCCGCGCCCACGCTGTCCGCGCGTGACGAACCCGCGCGCGGCCAGCGGCCACGCGCGCGGCAGGAGTGCCTGGTCGGTCGAGTCCGCGCTCGCGCTGTCGCCCGCCGCCGCGGGTTCGGCGGCCTTCGCGGGCTCGCGCCGGCGGACGCCGCCCAGCAGCTTGGTGATCTGCGCGTAGCGCGCCTCCAGCTCCACCAGCCTGCGGCGGAGCTGGTCCACCTCCGCCACCTCGCCCTCCAGCCGCCGCACCTCGCGCTGCAGCATCTGCGCGCGGGTGGCCTGCGCCGCCAGGTAGAACCACGACCCCATCATCACCAGCAGCGCCACGCCCAGCCCGACCCCCGCGGCCTTGAGGAGCCGCAGCCTGCGGTGCGACAGCTCGTAGGTGCGCGTGGTGAGGTCCGTCCCGCCGCCATGCGGCACGACGATGATGGTCGTCCGGCGATCGTCGGCGGCGCGCAGGCGGGAGCCTCGGGATTGAGCCATAGGACGGCAGGGCGTGAGTGCGGAAGTGCGTCAATGCGCCGTGTTTCAGACGCACTCACGCACCGCCGCAGTCACGCACTTTCCTCCCCTAGCAGAAGCTCCAGCACACGGTCGAAATCGTCCGCGTTGTAGAACGGGATCTCGATGCGGCCGCTCTTGCCACTCGAGCCCACGCGGATGCGCACGGCGGTGCCCATGGCGCGCTGGAGCTCGGTTTCCAGGTGTCGGACGTGGGGGTCCGCCGGAGGGGCGGCGGCGGTGGTGGGCGGGGAAGCCGGGCGCTCGCCCCCCTCGCGCCGCTGGCGGACGCGCTCTTCCACCGCGCGCACGGAGAGCGAGCCCTCGGCGGCCTCGCGGGCCATCTCCGCCATCGCGCGCTCGTCGTCCAGTCCCAGGATGGCACGGGCGTGGCCCATGGAGAGGGTGCCCTCGTTGACCATCCGCTGCACCGAGGCCGGGAGCTGCAGGAGGCGGAGGAGGTTGGCGACGGTGGAGCGCTCGCGGCCCACGCTCTCGGCCACCTCGGCCTGCGTGAAGCCGAACTCGTCGATCAGCTGCTGGTAGCCGGCCGCCTCTTCCAAGGGGGAGAGCTCGGCGCGCTGCACGTTCTCCACGATGGCCAGCACGAGCATGGCGCGGTCGTCCGGCTCCTTGACGATGACCGGCACTTCCGCCCAGCCCAGCCGCCGCACCGCGCGCCAGCGTCGCTCGCCCGCCACCCGCTCCCACTCCGCACCCTCGGGCGCGCCCGCAGGGGCGGGGCGCACCACGAGCGCCTGCAGGAGGCCGTTCTGGCGGATGGAGGCTTCGAGCTCGGCGAGCTGCGGCTCGGCGAACTCGCGGCGCGGCTGGAAGGGGTTCGGCGCGATGCGCGCCACCGGCGCCATGCGGATCCCATCCGCGGGCGCTGTCTCCCCCTGGGGCTGCGAGTACTCGCCGAGGAGCGCGCTGAGGCCTTTGCCCAGGCGGGCCTTTTTCACGGCGGACACTTAGCGGACTCCCGCGCCAGCGGGCTCGGCCAGCGCCTCGGAAGCCCGCATCCCGCTGCGGGCGATCACCTCGTGGGCCAGCGACAGGTAGCTCTTGGCCCCCACGGAGAGGACATCGTAGAGCACGATCGGCTTCCCAAAGGAGGGTGCCTCGGCGATGCGGACGTTCCGCGGGATGGTGGTGCGGTACACCTTGGGCCCGAAGTACTCCTTGGCCTCGTCCGCCACCTGGCGCGACAGGTTCAGCCGCCCGTCGTACATCGTCATCAGCACCCCCTCGATCTGCAGCCGCGGATTGAGGCTCCCCTGCACGAGCGTGATCGTGTTCAGCAGCTGGGACAGCCCCTCCAGGGCGTAGAACTCGCACTGGATGGGGATGAGCACCGAGTCGGCCGCCGCCATCGTGTTCAGCGTCAGCAGCCCCAGCGACGGCGGGCAGTCGATGAGGATGTACTCGTACTCGTCGCGCATGGAGGCGAGCGCGTTGCGCAGCACGCCCTCACGCCCACGGCGGCTCACCAGCTCCACCTCCACCCCCACCAGGTCGCGCGTCGCGGGGACCACGTCCAGGAAGGGGAAGTGGACGTTCTTCACCACCGCCTCAGCGACCGGAAGGTCGTCGGAGAGGATGTCATAGATGGAGCGGTCGAGCGAATCCTTGTTGATCCCCAGACCGCTGGTCGCGTTCCCCTGCGGGTCGGTGTCGATGACGAGCGTCTTCTTTTCCGCGACGGCCAGGCAGGCAGCCAGGTTGATCGCGGTGGTCGTCTTTCCGACGCCGCCCTTCTGGTTGGCGATGGCGATGATGCGAGACAAGCGTCCTTCTCAGCTGCTGCGCGGGAGGGGTGGGGAGAGCCGTGAGCGAAATATACGACCCCCGCGGGGGTGAGTCTAGCGACCGCCAGTGTTCCGCCAACTGCGGCACCGGCTGTGGGGTGGGGCGCGCATTCGGGCGCGGGCGGCAGTGTTCCACGTGGAACAACTTAGGGGGTAGGGGACAGGGACTCGAGAGTAGCCAGCAAAAAACAGAAGCGCGGCTTGTGTTGGCGGTCCTCTGTCCCCCTGTCCCCTGTCCCCTGTCCCCCTCTATTCCCTGACCGCCGCCTGCTCGCCCCGCTTCCGCACCTCCATCACCAGGTTCTGGAGGTCGCTGGGGGAGACGCCAGGGACGCGGGAGGCCTGCGCAACAGTCGCGGGGCGGATGCGATCGAGCTTCTGGCGCGCCTCGAACGAGAGCGAGTGGAGCTCGATCCAGGGGAGGTCGGCGGGGAGCGCGATGTCGGCATAGCGCTGGAGGGCGGCGGAACGCGCGCGCTCCTTGATCAGATAGCCGTCGTACTTCAGCTCCATCTCGACGGCTGCGAGCGTCTCCAGCAGGATCGAGCGCTCCGCGTCCGGCGCGCCGCCCACTGCATCGAGCAGCGCCTCGCCGCGGACGTTCGGGCGGCGGATGAGAACGGAGAGGCGGGTGGGTTCGCGCAGCGGGGAGGACTCGAGCGCATCCAGCAGCGGGTTCACCGCGGCGGGTGAGGCGTTGGTGTCGCGGAGCCAGGCGCCCACGTGGCCGGCGAGCTCCTGGCGCTCCTCCATCGCGCGGCGCTGCTCGTCGCTCAGCATCCCGCGCGCGGCGGCGATGGGGCCCAGGCGCTGGAGTGCGTTGTCCTGGCGTAGGGTCAGCCGGAACTCCGCGCGCGAGGTGAAGAGACGGTACGGCTCGTCCGTCCCCTTGGTCACCAGGTCGTCCACCAGCACCCCGATGAAGGCCTGGTCGCGCTCCAGGATGAGCGGCTCGCGGCCGAGCGCGGCGAAAGCGGCGTTCGCGCCGGCGACGACGCCCTGGCCCGCGGCCTCCTCGTAGCCGGTCGTCCCGTTCACCTGGCCGGCGAGGAAGAGCCCCTCCAGCGCCTTGCACTCCAGCGTGGGGTGGAGCTGGTGCGGGGGATAGTAGTCGTACTCGATCGCGTACCCCACCTTCGTCATCCGCACCTGCTCCAGGCCCGGGATGCTGCGCAGCATCCGCTCCTGCACGTCGGCTGGGAGGGAGGTGGAGAGCCCGTTCACGTACATCTCCCGCGTCTCCAGCCCCTCCGGCTCCAAGAAGATCTGGTGCCGCGGCGCCTCGGGGAACTTGACGATTTTGTCTTCGATGGAGGGGCAGTAGCGCGGCCCCCGCCCCGAGATCTCGCCGCCGTAGAGCGCGGACTCGCCGATATGGCCGTGCACGAGCTCAGCGAGCTCGGCGCCGGTCCAGGTGATCCAGCAGGGGAGCTGCGGGAGGAGGGGCGCGCGCTCCCATACGGAGAGGCGGTAGTCGGGGCTCTCGCCAGGCTGCTCCTCCACGCGCGAGTAGTCGACGCTGCGCCCGTCGATGCGTGGCGGCGTCCCGGTCTTGAAGCGCGCCACCTCCAGCCCCAGCGCCTCCATCTGCTCCGCGAGGCGAATGGAGGGTGGGTCGCCCGCGCGGCCGGCCGGCACTCCCTCGGCGCGTCCCACGTGGATGCGGCCACGCAGGAACGTGCCGGCGGTGAGGACGACGGAGCACGCGCGGAACGCGAACCCATTCTCCGTCTTCACCCCGGCGACGCGTCCGCCCTCCAGGAGGAGCGACCCGACCATACCCTGGAAGAACTCCAGGCCCTCGTGGCGCTCCAGGAGGGCGCGGGCGGCGCGCGGGTAGAGCCCGCGATCGCACTGCGCCCGCGGCGCCCACACCGCCGGGCCCTTGGAACGGTTCAGCATCCGGAACTGGATGCGGGCACGGTCCGTCGCCCTCCCCATCACCCCCCCGAGCGCATCCACCTCGCGCACGACCGTCCCCTTTGCAACCCCGCCGATCGCAGGGTTGCAGCTCATCTGACCGATGGCTTCGAGGTTGGCGGTCACCATCAGCGTGCGCGCGCCCGCCCGGGCCGCGGCCGAAGCCGCTTCGACCCCGGCGTGTCCGCCGCCGACCACGATGACGTCGTACATCTGGGGACTGGGGAACGGGGAATGGGAACGGTAGGACGGCGCAAGGCGGGATTCCCGCCGTTGAGGC
>JAUJMI010000004.1:0-22461 GCA_030446945.1 Longimicrobium sp.
GGTGGGTGGCGGTCCCCGCAACACTCCTGTCGCCGCCGTTGAGTGGGGGACGTACCCCCGCCAGCGCACCGTGACGGGGACGCTTGAAACCCTTCCGGCGCTCGTGCGCCAGGCGGGGATCGGAGCGCCCTCGGTGGTGGTGGTGGGTGAGGTGGTGGCCCTGCGCGACGAGCTGGCCTGGTTCGACCGGCGCCCGCTCTCCGGCCGCCGGATCGTGGTGACGCGGGCGCGGGCGCAGGCCAGCGAGTTCGCCGCCGAGTTGCAATCCCTCGGCGCCGAGGTGATCCAGTTCCCCACCATCCGCATCGAAGGTGCGCCTGACCCGGCGGCGCTCCGGCGCGCGGCGGCGGAGGTGGGCGGGTTCGACTGGGTAGTGTTCACCAGCGCCAACGGGGTGGAGCACTTCTGGAGCGCGCTGCAGGCGGAGGGGCGCGACGCCCGCGCGCTGGCGGGGGTGAAGGTGTGCGCGCTGGGCCCCGCGACCGCTGCAGAGCTGCTGTGCTGCGGTGTGCGCGCCGACCTTGTGCCGGACGAATACGTGGCAGAGGCCACGGTGCGGGCGCTGGCCGCCGCCGACGAACTGCGGGGTACCCGCGTCCTCCTCCCCCGGGCCGAGGTCGCGCGCTCCGTTCTTCCGGACTCGCTCCGCGAGCACGGGGCGGAGGTGGTGGAGGTGGCGGCGTACCGTACGGTGCAGGACGGGACGGGGGCCGACGAGGTGCGGCATCGGATCGCGGCCGGGGAGGTGGACCTAGTGACGTTCACGGCCAGCTCCACCGTGCGCAACTTCGCGGAACTCGTGGGGACCGACACCGGGGGGGCGGAGGTCGCCTCCATTGGGCCGATCACCTCCAGTACTCTGCGCGAGCTGGGGATGCGTGTGGACCTGGAGGCGGCGGAGTACACCGTTGCGGGGCTCAGGGCCGCTGTCCATGCACGATATGCGAGGGAAATCGATTGAACAGACTCAGCTTTCGGCCGGACGGGAAGTACAGGCGCGGCGGGGCGCAGGCGCGCTCCGCCTTCGTCGTAGCGGGGGTGTCCGCACTGTTGTGCGCCCGCCCGGGCGACGGGCAGCTTCTCCCCGGAGACACGCTGGCGACGGACACCGTGCGGACGGATACGATGCGCACGGCCTCCGTGCTGGCGACGGACTTTGCAGGCGTGGACACCGCGCCGCGGGACTCGTCCGCGACGCATCGATCGCCCGTATCCCCGCTCCTTCCACTCGATCACTGGTCCGTGCGGGCAGCCACCCGCGCGCGGGATCTGGGGCTGGCGCCGGGCTTCTTTCCAGCACAGCGCTCGGTGCACCGCGCCGCGGTGGCTGCGGCACTCGCCGATGCGGTGGAGCGGGCTTCCGCCGCCGGTGGGCGGCACGGAGAGCTGACGACCAGGTGGCTCCGCCGGTTCCAGGAAGAGTTCCCGGAGTACGAGGAGGGGGGCGGAAGAGGCGGTCTGCTGGGCGGCGCCGCGCGTGTGCGTGTGGTCGACGAGCGCGGCCTGCTGGAGCCGGCCTTCTCGATGTGGGACGCACGCCGCGCCCCGCTCCCTCGCGTGGGGGCGCAGGAGTGGGCCGCGGGCGTCACGGCGGCCGTGCGGGTCGGGCCGCTGGCGCTGATGGTCGAGCCGATGGCTGGCCAGGACGGGGTGCGGGTGCCGCGATGGAACGCCGAGGCGTTCGCGGGGCCCTTTTCCTTTGGGTTCGGGCGGGAAGGGGTCGGATACGGGCCCGCGCGCAGCGGCGGAATCGTCCTTTCCGGCACCGTTCCGCTGGTGCGTGCGCAGGTGCAGATGCACCCGGTCCGGCTCCCCTCGCTGTTGCGCCACCTCGGGCCCACCACGCTGCACACCTCGCTTACCCGCCTGGAGGAGCCGCGGCACCCCGGAAAGCCCTGGTTCTGGTCCGCGCGCATGGGGTTCCAGCCGCATGCACGCGTGGAGGCGGGGATCACCCGCGCCGCGGTGTTCGGCGGCGACAGCATCTCCACCCCGGTGACCGCCGGAAACGTCGCACGCATGTTCCTGGGCGTCCTATCGCACGATTTCGAAAACCAGGTGGTGTCGCTCGACCTAAGGTGGAGGCTTCCCAGCGAGCGCGTGCTGCCGGCAACCGCGTACATGGAATGGGGTGCCGAAGATGCTTCCGGTGCGTGGTGGACGGTGCCCGGACGCACGTTTGGGGTGCTCTTCCCCGACATCCCGGGGGCGCCCTCGCTTCAGGGCGGCATGGAGTACACACGCTTCGGCACGCTGTGCTGCGGCAACCCACCCTGGTACGTGCACCTGAGCCTTCCGGGCGGGTGGGTGTATAGGGGAGATCCGCTGGGGCACCCGCTCGGGGGCGAGGGGGGGCAGGCCACCGTGTACGCCGACGCCGACCTGATGGACGCGCGGCTGCGGGTGTCCACGCGCGGGTTCCTTCGTAATCGTGGCGACGCCGGGCTGCGCTTGCCGCAGCGCGGGGGCAACCTGTACGCGCCGCTCCGCGGGCGCAGCGTGGGCGGGAGCGTGGACGCCACGTTGCGGGTCGGCCCGCGCGTGGAGGGGCGCGCCTTTCTGTACCACGATGGGGGCGACGGATGGAGCGAGCGTCGCCTGCAGTTCGATCTTTCCTACCTCTTCTGAGCTGATGCCAGCGTTTCCGTCGTACCGTTCCCGCCGCCTCCGGCGGAGCGAACCGCTCCGGGCACTGGTTCGAGAAACCGTGTTGAGCCCCTCCGACCTCATCCTCCCGCTCTTTGTGGTGGAGGGAACGGGGGTACGCCGGCCGGTGAGCTCCATGGCCGGCGTGGAGCAGACCTCGACGGACGAGCTTCTCCGCGACGCCGAGGAGGCACTCTCGCTCGGTCTCTCGTCCGTGCTCCTGTTCGGGATTCCGGACCACAAGGACGAGACGGGGACCAGCGGCTACGTGGACGACAACGTGGTGTCGCGCGCGGTGCGGTGCCTCAAGGCGGAGTTCCCCGAGCTGCTCGTGATCACCGACGTGTGTCTTTGCGAGTACACCAGCCACGGCCACTGCGGGGTGACCCGCGACGGCGACGTCGACAACGACGCCACCATCCCCCTTCTGGCCCGGATGGCGGTGGCGCACGCCGACGCGGGCGCGGACGTGGTGGCCCCCTCGGACATGATGGACGGCCGGGTGGGCGCCCTGCGCGCCGCGCTGGACGGGGCGGGGCGGGCGGACACGGCGATCCTGTCGTACGCCGTCAAGTATGCGTCGGCCTTCTACGGCCCGTTTCGCGACGTGGCCGAAAGCGCCCCCGCCTTTGGCGATCGGCGCAGCGCCCAGATGGACCCGGGCAATGTGCTTGAAGCATTGCGGGAAGCCCGACTGGACGTGGAGGAGGGCGCCGACATGGTGATGGTGAAACCCGCGCTGGCGTACCTGGACGTCATCCACCGGGTGAAGCAGGACACGGGATACCCCGTGTGCGCGTACCACGTATCCGGCGAGTACGCCATGATCGAGGCGGCAGCGGACCGGGGGTGGATCGACCGCGAGCGCGCCCACCTCGAAGCGCTTACCTCCATCCGCCGCGCCGGCGCGGACATGATCATTTCGTACTACGCCCGACCGTTCGCGAGGTTGTTCCGAAGATAGCCAGGGGTGTCACAATGATGCGGGGTGGAGCGTTGTCGAGCGTCTGAGCGTGGGCAGGCTGTGGCCTCGTTCGTGCTTCGCGCCGTGGCTTGACGTGACGCAACGACGCGGTCGAGCGTCAGGACGACACAGGCGGGCATTGGGGCGGTACGAGGGAGAGAAGCTCCCCCCTGCCGCCATCGTACTTTGGACACAGGATTCGTTTCTGGATGGCGACCAACTTGTTGGCCCTTGAGCTTGCCCGAGGAGCGCAGCCGATCCTGGAGCTGGCCGAAAGCTCCGTACCTGGTACGGCTGCCCCGATCGACATACGTCTGCGCCGGGAGATCGCTCACCGCCGTCTGGTGATCTCGCTCTTTCGACGTTCCCTGCGCCTGGCAACGCTGCATCTGCTCGATGCCGGAATGGTGGCCACCAGCCTGTGGGTGTCTGCGAAGAGCTGGGGGGGGTGGGAAGAGACGCATCACTTCCTTCCCCTGGTGGTGGCCAGCTTCCTCCTGAGCCTGAATGCCCTTTCGGCGTACGCGCCAGGCGCGGCGCGGCGGGACTTCCGCCGGCTCGCTTCCGGGGTGTGCCTGGGTGGGCTGCTGCTGCTGTGCCTGGCCGCGTTCCCGCCCCACCTTCCGTTCGCCCCCGAGCTGGTCGTGCTGCTGGCGGCGGTGAGCTTCGCGCTCCTGTCGATAGGGCGCAAAGCGGCGGACCTGACGGTGCGCCAGGCGTACGTGCGCGGCTTCGGGCTGCGCCGGGCTCTCCTGATCGGCGGACTGGACGAGGTGAGCACCACCCTGAGGAACGTGCGTGACCCACGCACCGCCGACCAGTACGTAGTGGGCCACCTCACGCGCGCAGAAAGTCCCGATCCGGCTTCGCTGGGGGTGCTGGACGACCTGGAGCGGGTGCTGGACGAGAGCGAGGTGCAGGAGGTGCTGGTGGCCACCGCGCTCCCGGGCGACGAGTTGCGCACCGTGGCGTCCGCCTGCTTCGAGCGCGGAGTGGCGGTGTATCTGGTTTCCTCCATCAATGGCGGAGGCGAGTTCCACGCCGAGCCCACGCGCATGGGCGACTGCCCGCTCCTGCACCTGCATCCGGGGCGGCTGGAAATGCCCTCGCTCTTCGTGAAGCGGATCGCGGATGTGCTTCTGGCGGGGATTGCCCTCGTCTTTCTGGCGCCGCTCATTGCGCTGATCGCGCTGGCGATCCGCTCCGACTCCTCGGGCCCCGTATTCTTCCGCCAGCAGCGGGTGGGGCTGGGAGGGCGGCGGTTCACCATGTGGAAGTTCCGCAGCATGGCGGTGGATGCCGAAGCGCGCGAGAAGGAGCTGGCGCACCTGAACATCTACGGCGGCAACGGCACCTTCAAGGTGCGCCACGACCCTCGTGTGACCCGCGTGGGGAAGTGGCTCCGGCGCACCAGCCTGGACGAGCTTCCGCAGCTCTTCAACGTGATCCTGGGCGACATGAGCCTGGTGGGGCCGCGGCCGGCGCTGGTCAACGACATCAACCGGTACGCGCCGCACCACTTCGAGCGGCTGAGCGTGGTGCCCGGGCTCACGGGCCCATGGCAGGTGGGGGGGCGCAACCTGATCACTGATTTCGAGACGGTGGTGAAGATGGAGCGCGACTACATCCGGGCGTGGTCGCTCCTCCTGGACGCCAAGATCATCGTCCGCACGGTAGGCGTGGTCGTGCGTGGCGACGGAGCGTACTGAGGGGATGGAACAGGGAACGGAGGGGCGGTCTCTCCTCGTCGACGCGCGGGGGATCGCCCAGTCCGGGATCGGGCGGTGGCTTCGCGAGGTGCTGAAACGGCTGGTGGAGGACCCTCGCTTCCCTCGCGTCACGCTGCTGGGGCGACCCGGGGAGATCCGCGAGTTCGAAGAAGAGGCGTGGGGGCGGAGGCGCGTGCGCGTGCTCTCCTTCCCCCACCACTTCTATGCGCCGGCGGGGCAGGCGCACTGGCTGTTCCTGGCAGCGCGCGGCGCGTTGCGCCACGATGCGGCGTTCTTCCCGCACTACGACGTGCCCCTTCCCGGGCCGCCGCCGTGCTCGGTGGTGATGGTGCACGACCTTGCCCATTTCAGCCTGCCGTACTTTCCACGGTGGAAGGTGGCGCTGGCGGGCACCATCCTGGACCGCGCGGTGCAGCGCGCCACGCGCATCCTGGTTCCGTCGCGCACCACGGAGGCGGCGGTTTCGGCGCGCTTCCCTCAGGCGGCGTCCCGGATCCGGACTATCGTGGGCGGCGTGGGCCCGGAGTGGGCGCTCCCGCCGGTGGTGCCGCCCTCGACGGAGCCGCTTCGGCCGTACCTGCTGTGCGTGGGAAACCGGAAGCCGCACAAGAATTTCGCCACGGCGGTGGAGGTGCTCGCACGGCTGCGCCGTACGCGCCCCGAGCTTCGGCTGGTGATCGCGGGGCGCGGCAACGAAGACGTGGACCAGGTGCGGGAGCGTGCGCGCGCGTGCGGGGTGGATGAAGCTGTGGTGGAGCTGGGTGGGGTGCCGGACGAGCGGCTGCGCGCGCTCTATGCAGGCGCCGAGTGCCTCCTCTTCCCTTCGCTGTACGAGGGGTGGGGACTCCCGGTGCTGGAGGCGATGGCCGCTGGCGCTCCCGTGGTGGCCTCGAATCGTGCATCACTCCCCGAAGCAGTGGGCGACGCCGGGGTGCTGGCCGACCCAGCCGATGCGGGCGCCATGGCGGCCGCGGTGGAGCGGATGTGGCACGAGCCCGCTTTCCGCGAAGAACTGGTGCGGCGCGGGCGGGCGCGCGCCGCACGCTTCCGCTGGGACGACGCCGCCGCCGCCACGGTGGACCTCCTGTGGGAGGTGGCGAACGCCGGCAGATGCGTGCCGGAACCTTGGATCTCCGCGAAAGCGACGGCGGCCCACGGCTGACCCGCGGAGCCGCCGACAAACGTCAGGACGCCGTGCGGGCGCGCGAAACGGAATGCGTGGAAACAAGCTGCACAAAAAGCTGGACGTGTGGGTGGGGCAGGTGGGGATCCTCGCGCTCGCGGCACTCCCGCGTGGGCGCGTGGCGGCTGTGGGGCCGGATTTTGCGCCCCGCGCCATCCTGGTGATCAAGCTCGCAGCGCTGGGCGACACCCTTCTGATGGTGCCCGCCCTGCGCGAGCTGCGGCGGCGCTTTCCCGGCGCGCGCATCGGTATGGTGGGGACAAGCGTGAATCGCGGGATCGCGGCCGAGCTGACGGCGTTCGTGGACGAGTTCTTCTCACTCGAGCCGGGGCGCGCGGTGCGTGACCCTCGCTATCTGGCGGAGTTCGTGGCCGGGCTGCGCCGTGGAGGGTGGGAGCTGGGAATCGACTTCGACCAGTGGACCCACGTGACCCCCCTCCTCCTGCGCATGGCGGGGGTGCCGCTTCGGGTAGGCTTCCGCACCCCCTCGCGCTTCCGCCACCTCCTGTACACGCACACCCAGCCACGCGTCGCCACCGCGCACGAGGCGGAGAACTTCCTGCGCCTCCTCCGTCCGCTGGGGATCGAGCCGCCGGCGCCGGTGCTGGAGCTTCCCGTTCGCGCCGAGCTTCTGCCGAGGGTGCGGGAGCTGCTGGCCGCGGCGGGGTGGGGAGGCACGGAGCCGCTGGTGCTGGTGCACCCCGGGTGCGGGCACGCCCACGCCCGCGCCTGGCCGACCGAGCGCTACCGCGAGCTGTGCGCCCGGCTGGCGGCCGACGGGCCGGCGTTCTTCGCCTTCACCGGGGCGGGGGACGAGGCGCCGATGGCCGAGTCGCTGGCGGCGTCGCTCCCCGGGCGGGCCGCGGCGCTGACCCGGCTCTCCATTGCGGAGCTGGTGGCGGCCGTCTCGCTGGCGAGTCTGGTGATCTCGGGGAACACGGGGGCCATGCACATCGCCGCGGCACTCGGGCGCCCGCAGGTGTTCCTGGAAGGGCCCAACGACCCCGCGAAGTGGGGACCGCTGAACCCGCGCGCCGTGGGCGTGTTCAGCAGCTGCCCCGGGTGCCCCTGCCTGGACATGGGATGGGAGTTCCACCGGACGGACGGCTACTGCATGGAGCAGATCCCGGTGGACGAGGTGTTCAGGGTGACAGCCCGCGAGCTGGGCAGGGCGGCCGAGCCTCGCGCGGCGTCGCTGCGTGCCTGAGCGGCCCTGGAGCCGGCGGGGTACTTTCGCTATCTTCCACGATTGCGTTCCGCGCGCTTCTAGGTGCGCCGGAGCTGCAGCCAACACCTGCGCCGCGGCAGTTGGGTCGCCGCGGCGCGCAATCGGCTTGTGACAGCCGCCCCGGATGACGCGCGATGAACGCCACGATCCGTACTCTTCTCCTCTTCCCCCTCGCGTTCGCCGCGGCGTGCGCCAGCGCGGGGGGGGGCTCCAGGCCTCTTCCCCCCTCCGCGCAGGTGGGTGCCCCCACGGTGCGCGCCGGTGACCAGGTGGCCCTGCGCATCTTCGGCGAGCCGCTGATGAGCGACACCTTCACCGTGGCCTTCGACGGCCGGGTGACGCTCCCCCGGCTGGGCGCCGTGCGTGCGGCTGGGCGCACCGTGCCCGACCTGCAGGACTCGCTACGCGTCTCCCTCGCCACCTTTCTACGCAACCCATCGGTGGAGGTCACGGTGCTGCGGCGGGTAGCCGTGCTGGGCGCGGTGCGCGCGCCGGACCTGTACATGGCCGACCTCACGATGACCGTGCGCGACCTGATCGCGCGCGCCGGGGGGCTCACCGAGGCGGGGAGCCCGCGCGCCGTGTACGTGGTGCGTGAGGGCGTGCGCCACCCGGTGCCCGGCGGCACGATCTCCACCCTCGCCGCGGCCGAGCTGCAGTCGGGCGACCAGGTGGTGGTGGGGGAGCGGAGCTGGATCTCGCGCAACTATCCGACCGTCGCCAGCACCGCGGCCACCGTGATCACCCTGGTGTTCCTCATCGTGGACCGCGCGGGCCGCGACGACGGGGAGGGGCAATGAGAGCGTCGCGGGCGGCCGACTCGGATGTCATCGAGGTGGGCGACCTGGTGGGCCGCGTGCGCCGCCGGTGGCGATGGCTGGCGGGCGGGACGCTGCTGGGCATTGCCGTGGCGGTGGCTGCCATCCTCGTCGTTCCGCGCCAGTACGAGTCCGTATCGCGGGTGCTCGTGCGCGCCGACAACGCCGCTCCCACCCTGATGACACAGCTGGGATCGTTGGCGGGGGTGTTCCCCGGCATGTCCGGTGGCTCGGGGCTGCAGACGGAGATCGTGCTGATGTCCAGCGCCCCCGTGCTGGAAGGGGTGGTGGACTCGGTGGGGCTGCAGGCCAGCGTGGTGAGTCCGCGCGGGGTGCACGCCAACCAGCTGTTCGCTTCGGCGCGGTTCGTCCGCGAAATCGAGACTCCCACCTCCTACCTCTTCCGGCGGGAGGGCGCGCGGTACCGAGTAACGGGGCCCGGCTTCGCGGGAAGCGTGGCCCCGGGCGGGCGGCTGACCCTTCCCGTGGGCGTGGTGGAGCTGCGCCGGAGGGGGCTGCCGCCGGAGTTCACCGTGGCTGCGCTGGACATGCGCGATGCTCTGGCCGCCCTGCGAGGGGCCCTGGAGCTGAAGGAGGCGTCGCAGGACGTGGTGGAGCTGGCCTACCGTGCGCCGGATCCGCAGGTGACGGCGCGCGTGCTGAACGTTCTGGTAGACCGCTACCTCCGCTTCCGCACCTCCACCGACCGGGGCGAGAACCGGCATCGCTACCTCTTTCTGGAAGCACAGACCGACAGCATCCGGAGCGAGCTGGCCCGCGCGGAGGATGCGTTGCGCGGCCAGCAGGAGAATGCCGGCTTCGTGGATCCCGAGACGTACGGCGGAGGCGAGTACAAGCAGGCGCTGGCGCTGCGGGCCGAATCGGAAACGCTGGAAGTGGAGACGCGCGCCCTGCGCTCGCTCCTGTCGCGTGGGACAGCGGGCGCCGACCAGCTCGCCGCATACCCCACCTTCCTGCGTAATCCGGCGATCAATGCGCTGCTGAACCGGCTGACGGAGCTCCGTACGAAGCGGCTGCAGCTGCTGGAGACACGCACCGAGGCCGACCCGGAGGTCCTGACCACCGACGCGACGATTCGCTCGCTGGAGACGCAGATGCTGGAGCTGTCGCGGTCGTACCTGGCCGGCCTGGAGCGCCAGGCGGCCGAGATCCGGCAGCAGATGGGGCGCTACGAATCGGTGCTCTCGGGGCTTCCGGCGCAGGCGCAGCAGTCGTTCCGCCTGCAGCGCGAGGTGCGGCGCCTCTCTGAGACGCTGGTGGCCCTGCAGTCGCAGTCGGTGCAGACGCGCCTCGCCGCAGTGGGCGAAGGGGGGAAGGTGCGGCAGATCGACCCCCCCGTAGTCCCCCGCCATCCGATCTCTCCGCGCCCGCGGATGTTCCTGCTGCTCGGCGCTCTCGGCGGAGTGCTGCTCGGGCTGGTGGCGGGGCTGGTCCGCTCGTACACCGACCCTCGCGTGCGCAGCCTGGCGGACGCGGCGCTGGCGTCCGGGGTGCCCGCGCTCCGGTTCGACCCGCGCGCGCCCCTCCTGCTGGGGGGCGAGGTCACCGGCGCGCTGCTGGTGGCGCCCGGAGCGGGGCGAGCGCCCACGGGCGAGGTCGCCCGCCGCGTGGCCGGCACGGCTTCGCTGCAGGGCCGCGCGGTGGCCCTCCTGGACCTGACCGCCGACGCGGTCGAGACGCCGCGACCGGCGCTCGCGCGGGTCGCGGCGCATGACGGGTCGTCGGCGGCGCCGGCGGGGGGTGAGGGGTACGCGGTGTTCGCCGGGGCCTCCTCGGTGGGCGCGCGTGCGCCCACCGAGCTGCGCGCCGTGGTGGAAGACATGGAGCGCCGGTACGACTTGGTGGTGGTGTCGCTGGGCGCGCTGGACGCCCCCGCCGCGGTGGCGCTGCTCTCCCCGGAACGGCGCGTGGTGCTGGTGGCACGCGCGGGCGAGGCGCTTCGCAACCAGCTGCATGCGTCTGTGGCCGACCTCCGCCAGGCGGGGGTAGACACGGCCGGCGTGGTTTTGCTCGACTCCGCGGAGCATGAGCGTCGCCGCGCTTGAACTGGGTGCGCGCCCGCGGGCGCGGCCCACCCTGCGCGTAGCTTCAGTGCTCCAGCTGGCGCTTGGCTTCATGTGGGTCGGGCAGCTCGGGCGCATCCCGGTGCTCGCGGCCGGCGCCAAGGATGCGCCGCTCCTCGTCAACGATCTTCTGGTCATGACCGCGGCGGCCGCCGCCCTGGTGGCGTCGCTCCGTGCGCGGCGGTTGCGCCTGGACGCCACGGCGATCCTCGCGCTCGCCTTCTGTGCGGTGGGAGCCGGATCCGCCCTGGCAGCCGTCCCGCGATTCGGGCTCACCGCCTTTGAGCTGATGTTCAGCCTGGCGTACCTGGCCCGGTGGATGGCGTACTTCGCCCTCTACGTTGTGGTGTTGAACTGGGTGCGGCGTGAAGATGCGCTCCACGTCTGGCGGACGCTGCAGGGCGTCGTGGTCGCGATGGCAGCGTTCGGACTCTTCCAGTCCGCTTTCCTCCCGGATTTCGCCTTCATCGTTCACCCCAATGCCCGCGTGTACACCGATTGGGATCCGCAGGGACACCGGCTGGTAACCACCCTGCTGGATCCGAACTACGCCGGCGGGCTCATCGGGATCGTCCTGCTCTTCGCGCTCGCCTTGGTGTCGTACGGGGTGGCGGTGCCCTCGTGGCAGGTTTGCGTGCTCGTGGCCGGCCTGGGACTCACCGTGTCGCGCGGCGCCATCCTGTCCGTTCTGATCGGTGGCCTCGTGCTGGTCTCAGTCCGGGGTCTCTCGCGCAGATTCCTCCGCGCGGTGGGGCTGCTCGTCCTATTCGCGATTCCCGCGCTTCCCTTTGTCGTATCGCAGGCGCTCCAACACCAAAAGTTCGGTGTGGAGGCTTCGGCACTGTCGCGGTTTTATTCCTGGGTGCGCGCGCTGGAGGTGATTGGCGACCATCCCATAATCGGGGTAGGGTTCAACACCTACGGGTTCGTTCAGCAGCGCGTCTACGGGGGAGGACTGGCCAACGCGGCGTTCGGGCTGGACGCCAGCCTGTTGCTGATTGCGGTGCTGA
This sequence comes from Longimicrobium sp., assembly GCA_030446945.1. Classification (GTDB taxonomy): domain Bacteria; phylum Gemmatimonadota; class Gemmatimonadetes; order Longimicrobiales; family Longimicrobiaceae; genus Longimicrobium. The sequence goes on from JAUJMI010000004.1 coordinate 11,664, forward strand.
CTGGGTTTGTGGGTCTCGCCATCTTCCTGGCGATGGTTGGTGTGGTGATAACGCGCTGCCGCCGGGCCTGGCGCGACGCGTCGGAGTCGCCGGAAGCGCGCGGCGCCGCCCTGGGGACCGTCGCCGCCACAGTGACCGTGCTGGTGCACGGATTTTTCGTGAACACCATCACCTACCCCTTCATCCTGGAGGCGCTCTGGGTGATGTGGGGGCTCTCGTACGTTATGGCGGCGCGCGGGAGAAAGGCCGCGCGCGAGGCGCGGCCGGTTCTGACGACGCTGCGGGCCGGCACCGTACGCGGCGCATCACTCCGTCCGCTGTACGCGCGATGAGCGGCTCTCCTCCCGTCGACGTTCTTCTCCTGACCTACAACGGGTGGGCGCACGCGGTGGAGTGCATGGAAAGCCTGCTGCGGCTCCGGTACCCGAACTTCCGCATCGTGGTGTGCGACAACGCCTCTCCCGACGGCACGCCGGAGCGGATCCGGGAGTGGGCGGAAGGGCGCCGCGAGGCACCCATCCCGAAGGATACGCGCCTGCGGAGGCTGGTGCAGCCGCCCGTGGAGAAGCCCCTGCCGGTGGTGGAGCTCGACTGCGCGACTGCCGAGCGGGGCGGCGGCGGAAGCGACCGCGGGGCGCGCATCGTTCTCGTGCAGACGGGGCGCAACGGCGGGTTCGCAGCGGGGAACAACGTTGGGCTGCGTTACGCGCTCGCCCACGGCGGGGCGCGGTATGTGTGGCTCCTCAACCCCGACACCGTGGTGGATCCCGACGCGCTCACCGCCCTGGTGGCCGCCGCCGAAGCCGATCCGCGCGCCGCCATGGTGGGGGGAAAGCTGCTTCACTACTACCAGCCGGACCGCGTGCAGGCCGCGGCCGGGGGGCGGGTGGTCCGCTGGAGCGGGCGGGTGCGGCTGGTTGGCGACGGCCTCCCCGACGGGCCCCGCTGGGACCTCCCGGGGCCGCTGGACTACGTGCACGGCGCCTGCCTCCTGGCGCGGGTGGAGGCGCTGCGGACCGTGGGGCTGATGGACGAGTCGTTCTTCATGTACTACGAGGAGACGGAGTGGTGTCTGCGGGCGCAACAGATGGGGTGGAGGCTGGGGTACGCTCCGAGGTGCCGGGTATGGCACAAAGAAGGCGGCGGCGCGGGGCGGCGGGGGCCGGTACAGGAGTACCACGGGCTGCGCAGCCAGCTCCTCTTCGTGCGCAAGCGGACCCCGGCCGTGTTCCCGCTCGCGGTTGCGCACAGCGTGTACCGGTCGGTGCTCCCCAAGGTGATACGTCGGCAGCCGGAGAGGCTTCGCTCGGTGCTGCGGGTGTACCGGGACCTGTTCGTCCCCGCCTGGCTGAGGAGAAAGGGGTGAGGCGCCGGCGCGCGAGGGGGGCGGTGTGTTCGCGCTGAGCGCGGGCCCGCTGGGCGGCGAGCCGATGAACGGGATGCAGCGCTACATCGACGGCGTGCTGGACCGCTTCGTCCGCGACGAGCCCGGGGCGGTGGTGCTGGCCGGCGCGGACGCCGTGGTGGAGCGCTGGCCCGGCCGGGTACGCCCGGTGCCCCTGCCGGCGTACTCGCGCGCGGGAACGGCGGGACACCTGTCGCGGCTGGTGTGGCACCAGACGGGGCTCGCGGCCCAGATCCGCCGCTGGGGGGCGCGCGCCTACTACTCGCCGGTGCCGGAGGGGATGTTCCGCCCCGCCTGCCCCCAGGTGCTCACGGTGCACGACCTCCTCCCGCTGCGCTACCCGGACCACTATCCACGCCTGTCGCACTACTACCGCTCGGTGCTCCCGCACATGCTGAAGCGGTGTGCGGCGGTCGTGGCGGTCTCGCACGCCACGGCCGAGGACGTGCGCGAGCGCTTCGGGCTGCGCGACGTGCCCATTTACGTGGTTCACCAGGGCCCCCGCGCCGATCTCTTCCGCCCGGCCGCGGCGGGGGCCGCGGTCCCGCCCGCGGTGGCGGAGCTGGGCGACTTCGCGCTCGCCGTGTCCGAAGCCCGCCCCTACAAGAACTTCCACCGGCTGATGGAAGCGATGGCCCGGGTGGAGACACCGGGGCTCCGGCTGGCGGTGGTCGGCGGGATGCCGGACGACGGAGGGGTCCTGCGCGGGCTCCCCGCCCGGCTGGGAATCGCGGAGCGGGTGGTGTTCCTGGGGCGCGTGTCCGACGCCGAGCTCGCGGTGCTGTACCGGGCCGCCCGGGTGATGGTCGTCCCTTCGCTGTGGGAGGGCTTCGGGATCCCGGCGGTGGAGGCGATGGCCAGCGCGTGCCCCCTGGCAGTGTCGCGCGTGGCATCCCTCCCGGAGGTGTGCGGCGACGCCGCCGTGTATTTTGACCCCCGCGACGTCGACGACATCGCGCGGGCGGTGGACCGGGTGGGGGGCGACGACTCTCTGCGCGGTGAGCTCTCCCGGCGCGCCCTGCGCCGGGCGCGGAGCTTCTGCGCGGAGCGCGGGGCGGCACGCGTGGTGGAGATCGTCCGCGCGGCGGCCCGCGGCGATGCCGCGCGGGGTGCGCACGCAGAGACCGCCGCCGCCGACCGCGTCTCGTGAGTGGCGGCGACGAGGCCGCGGTGAGCACGTGACGGAGCGGGGCGTACGCCTGCTGGCGCGCAATTCACTGCTCAACCTGCTGGGGCAGCTCGTGCCCATGACGGTGGCCGTGGTCACCGTTCCCGCGCTGATCGGCCAGATGGGAACGGACCGCTTCGCCATCCTGACCCTGGCGTGGATGACGATCGGATACTTCGGGCTTTTCGACTTGGGGCTGGGGCTGGCGCTCACACAGGCGCTGGCGTCGAGGCGCGAGGGCGAGTCCGCCGAGGAGCGCTCCGCGATGACGTGGACCGCGCTGGGGCTGATGGCTGCGCTGGGAGCGGCGGCGATGCTGGCGCTCACGCTGGTCGCGCCGTGGCTGGTGGAGCGTGCGCTCAACATTCCGGCCGCCCTCCGCACGGAGTGCCTGCACGCGATGTACCTGCTGGCGCTGTCGCTGCCGTGCGTGATCGTCACGAGCGGGCTCCGCGGCAGCCTCGAAGCGTACCACCGCTTCGACCTGGTGAACGCCATCCGGCTCCCGCTCGGCACCCTGATGTACCTGGGGCCGCTCCTGGTCCTCCCATTCTCCGTATCGCTCGTCCCCATCGTGGCGCTGCTCGTGTTGCTCAGGGTGCTGGCCTTCGCGGCGCACCTCAAGGTCTGCCGTCGGCACGTGCCGGAGCTGCGGGGCGCGTTCGCCCTCCGCCCGGCGCTGGTCGTGCCGCTCGTTCGCCTGGGGAGCTGGACGACCATCAGCAACGTGGTGAGCCCGCTGATGGTGTACCTGGACCGGTTCGTCATCGGCGCGCTCCTCCCCGTGGCCGCGGTGGCGTACTACGTCACGCCGTACGACCTGGTGACCAAGCTGTGGCTGATCCCGGCGGCCCTCAACGGGGCTTTCTTCCCCGCGCTCGCGGAGAGCATCGCGCGCGACCGGCGGCGGGCGGTGGAGCTCTTCGAGCATGCGTCGCGCGCGGTTTTCGTGCTGATCTTCCCCGCGGTGCTGCTGTTGACGGCTTTCGCCCCCGAGGTGCTCCGGCTGTGGATCGGTGACGAGTTCGCGCGGGCGGGGGCGGGAGTGCTGCGCTGGCTGGGGGTGGGCGTCCTGGTGAACTGCATTGCGCAGGTGGCGTTCGCCGTCATACAGGGAGGGCGGCGCCCCGACCTGACGGCGAAGGTGCACATGATGGAGTTTCCGCTGTACGTGGCGGCCCTTTGGATGCTGGTGCGGACGTACGGGATCACGGGCGCCGCCATGGCGTGGACGCTTCGCGTGGCGGTGGACGCGGTGGTCCTGCTCGGGATCGCCGACTGGATCCTGGGGATTTCCGGTGCCGTGTGGCGACGCACGGCTCCCATGATGGCAGCCGCGCTGGTCACGCTGGCGGGGGCTGCGTCCGTGGAGGGGCTCGCCCACCGCGCGCTGATCTGCAGCGGCGCGGCTCTCTGCCTGCTGGTGGGAGGGTGGATGGGGCTGCTGCGGCCGGCCGAGCGCGCCCTGATCCTCTCCGCCGTGCGCGCCCGCCGTTGGTGACGTGGATCGCCCGGGCGGGGAGCGGCCTGGACCGCCTTTCCCGCGCATTGCGCGGCTGAGGGGGGGTGAGGCCGGCTCAGCCCAGCTGGTTCCCCGTGCGGCGCCGGCCTACCCCATCGCGGGGTGGGCGGGCGCCGCTTTTGGTCGTGCTCCTCGCCGGCCCCGCCGTCCGGAGCACTTCCAGCGGCCAGCGGCACGCCGTTTCGCCGGGTTCCACAAACCCAGGGCCTGCTACTTGCGACGGGGTCTTTCCCGCCGCGGTGGGTGTGGACCGCCCGGGTGCGACGCCGTACCGCCACGGAGCCGCGGGCGGAAGAGATCCGTTTCTGGATTCGCCGACGTAGGTGTAGGCGGGGCATCGCCGCCGGGCGGCACGGCGGAGGCAGCGCGGTCCGGATCGGTCCGGTCCGCGAACATCCACATTACGGGGGGACGTATGAAGATTCGTTCGCAGTTCCACAAGAAAACGGCCGTGGCGGCGCTGCTGGGCGTGGGCCTGGTCGCCGCCGGCGGGGTCGCCGTCCGGGACTCTGTCGGGTCCGACCACCAGCAGACCGCGCTCACCGAGCTGAACCCGAGCATCGACATCAACGATGTCTACGTGTTCCCGGGATCGAGCGACGACCGGATCGTACTGGCGATGACGATCGCGTCCCCCATCATCGGCAACCGGACCATGGTGGGCAGCCAGGTACCCAGCTTTGATCCCAACGCGCTGTACCAGCTCAAGGTGGACAACACCATGGACGGGGTCCCGGACCTTGTGCTCCAGTTCTCGTTCGACCAGCTGGCCAACGGAACGCAGAGCTTCGACGTGATCGGACCGGTCGTGCCGCGCGACGTGGGTGCATTCGGGAACGCGGTCAGGGACGCATTCAGCACCGCCACGCCGGTGATTCGCCGCGCGGCTGTGGGCGCGATGAACGTCACCGGGAACCTGGCCGCCTCCACCGGCGCCTCCGCAGGGACGATCCAGGCATTCGCGGGGCTGCGCGACGACCCGTTCTTCGTGGACCTCGAGCAGTTCTTCCGGATCATCCCGGATCGTCGTCCGACTCAGGGCCCCCTCTCGCAGATCGGTGGGGTAATCCCCCCATCCGAAGGAGTCCTGGCGAGCGCATTCCGGCCGAAGTGCACCAACGGAGTCCCGAACGCCGGCCAGACCCAGTTCGACCGGGCGCGTGGGTGCGCGGTTGACTTCCTGCGGGGCATCAACGCCCTCGCGATCGTGGTGGAGCTCCCGGAGTCGCAGCTCACCCAGGGGCGCAGCGGCGGCCAGATCGGTGTTTGGGCGACCGTAAGCCAGTGAACTGATCTCTTTGTCCACACACCTACATCCAGATCTGGGAGAACCAACCATGTTGAAGCGCACCAAATCGTGGGGACTCGTGGCCGGAATGGCGCTCGTGGCGTTGACCGCCGCCTGCGATCGCAATCCGAGCGGAGCCGACGTCGACCCGACGCAGCCCGTGCACGCCGTCCTGGACACCACCTTCGCGTCGAACCCGAACCTGCGCTTCCGGCAGGTCGAGCGCCTCGCGAACCCGCTGGCGATGGAAGTGTTCGTGCAGAAGCGTGAGCACGAGGCGCACGATGCCTTCCCGCCGCGGCAGGACCCGTTCCACTTCACGGACGACTACATCGACTTCCTCACCCGCGTCGCCGGGCGGGACCGGGCTTATGCCACGGCGATCGCCAACGTGTTCCTGGGTACCGCCAGCAACCCCGGCGACAAGATCATGGTGTTCACGGGGCGTGCGGCGGGTGTGACGGCCGCCACCTCCGGGGGCGCGGCGACCGTCGGGTTCCTCACCTACGTCCTCAACCCGACGGGCGGGTACGGCGGGCGCAAGCTGATGGGCGACGACGTGGTCGACAAGATCGCGAACGCGGGGTTCGGAACCCTCCTGGGTGCGCCCGCGACCGCTCCCGGTCTCGTCACCGACAACGTCGACGAGAACGACAAGCCGGCGCTGAGCACCTTCCCGTACCTTCCGGCGCCGACCTTCTAAGTTGTGAATCGCTCGGCCTCCCGCCGCGAAAGCGGCGGGAGGCGGCTTTGTCTCAAGGATTCGCATGAACCGTCGTGCCATTCTCATCGCGGGAGCTCTCGGAGTGCTGACGGCCGGGTGGGGCGGGGTGCGCCTTGCCGCGGGTGCCCGCGCCGAGGCGGCGAATGCCGCTCCTTCGATCCGCGATCCCGCGGCCGACGAGGCGCGTGACCGGTACATCGCCTTTTTCGAGGGGCGCGTACAGAGCGACCCCTACAGCGCCGAGGACCTGGGCCTGCTCTCGTCGCTCTTCCTGCAACGGGCGCGGGAGACGGGGGACCATGAGGATGTCGTGCGGGCCGAAGCGACGGCGCGACGATCCCTGGCCCTGCGTACTGCCCACAACGCGAGGGCGAGCGCCGTGCTCGCGGCCAGCCTCCTCGAGCAGCACCGCTTCGGCGAGGCGCTGGACGTGGCGCGCCGCCTGGTGCAGAGCAACCCCGAGAGCGCCGCCTTCCGGGCCATGCTGGGTGAGATCCAGTTGGAGCTGGGCCAGTACGCCGCCGCCGACACTACCTTTGGCTCGCTCGAGAGCTCCAGGGCCCACCTGGACGTGGCACCGCGGCTCGCCCGCTGGGCGGAGCTTTCGGGGAAGACCACACAGGCGCGGCAACTCCTCTACGCCGCCCGCGACCGGGCTCTCCTGCACTATGGACTCGCGCCCGAGCAGCGCGCCTGGTTCCACCTGCGCGTGGGCGACCTGGAGTTCCGGCATGGCGAGCTGGACCGCGCCGAGAAGTCGCTTCGGGCCGGGCTCGCGGTCTTCCCCGCGGACTACCGCCTCCTATCGGCCATGGCCCGGCTGGAAGGGGCACGTGGTCGCTGGAAGGAAGCGATCGAGCATGCGGAACAGGTGCTTGCGATCCTCCCCGACCCGGCGACACTGGCGCTGACGAGCGAGCTGTATGCGGCCTCCGGTGATTCGGCACGGGCGCGCGAGTACGCGGGCGCGGTCGAGGTCTCGCTGTCGGCGGCCGAGGGAAGCTTCCATCGCGCAGATGGCCTCTTCCTGCTGGACCACGGCCGGCGCGTGCCGGAGGTGCTGGCCCAGGCGGAAAAGGACCTTCGCAGCCGCCGCGACATCTACGGGTACGACCTGCTCGCCTGGGCGCTCCACAAGCAGGGGCGCCACGCCGAAGCCGCGGTGGCGATGCGGGGAGCGCTGCGCACGGGAAGCCGCGACCCCCTCCTCCTGTACCACGCGGGGATGATCGAGCGCGCGCTCGGCCACAGCGAGCGCGCTCGGGAGTACCTGGAGGACGCGCTAGACGCGAACCCGCACTTCAGCTTGACGCAGGCCCCGCTCGCTCGTGCGGCGCTGGACTCGGTGCGGGGTGGATGGCTCCCGCGCTGGCTTCGTGCAGGCTGACACGCCACGCCACCGACATGTCCGAGTTCCTCGTTTTCGCCGGGATGGGCTTTCAGCACATCACCGATCTGGACGGCGCGGATCACATCCTCTTCCTCCTGGCGCTGTCGGCGATCTACCGCTTTCGCGATTGGAGGGAGGCGGCGTGGGTGGTGACCGCATTCACGGTGGGCCACTCCGTTACGCTGGGGCTGGCCGTCACTGGGGTGCTCGACCTCCCTGAGAAGCTGATCGAGTTCCTGATCCCCGTCACCATCGTGGCAACCGCGGTGGAGAACCTCGTGGTGCGCGACCGTGCGGGGGCGCCGCTGAAGGGCCTGTACCGCCCCGTCTTCGCGGGCGTGTTCGGACTGGTGCACGGCGCCGGGTTCGCCAACTACCTCCGGGCGCTCTTCATGGACGACATCGCGGTACCGCTCCTCGGGTTCAACGTGGGGATCGAGGTGGGGCAGCTGGCGGTGCTGTGTGTGATCGCGGTGGCGCTCGGCGGGATCGACAGAGCCATCGAGGCAGTGCGGTCCAAGCGCGCAACGGCGTCTCCCTACCGGGTGAGAGTGGTGGGCGTTTCGCTGGCGGTCGCGCTGGTCGCCGCCCGCTGGGCGGCGGAGCGGGCGCCATGGTGAGGGTGCGCGCGGTGCGGGCGGTGCTCGCGGCCGCCGTTCTGGTGCTGAGCGCGGGGCTCAGCGCGTATCATCCGCTGCATACCTCGCTGACGGAGCTCTCCTACGATCCAGCCGGCCGCGCGGTCCAGGTGTCGATCCGCGCGTTCGCCAGCGACCTGCAGACGGCCGTCACGCCGCGGGGCGGTGCTCCGCCCGCGCAGCTGTCGGACGCCGCCGCCTTTGCCTACGTGGGGAGGAGTTTCTCGCTCACTGCGGGGAACACGCGCGTTCCGCTCCGCTGGTGCGGGATGCGGCGGAGCGGGGACCTCGTTTGGATCTGCCTCCGAGGCGCTCTGCCATCGGGGATGCGGGGGCTGCAGGTCCACAACCGCTTGCTCTTCGAGCTGTTCGCGGACCAGATCAACATCGTGCAGGCCAGTCATGGCGGCCGCCGGCAGAGCATGATCTTCACGCGCGGCGCCGGGCCCAAGCGGATCCTGTAGGCCGGCGACACGCTACACAGACGGGCCGGCATCGCTGTGGATGCCGGCCCGCTTCACGTGGTATCGGCTCTCAGAGCGGGGCCTTCCGCGCGAAGATCGCCACGCCCGCCGCGTCGTACACCTTCGCGTAGCGTGGAGAGCGGTGCAGCGACTCGGAGAGGAGGGAGCAGCAGTCCGGCGTGTGAAGGTAGACATAGTTGAAGCGCGCCCCGCCGTCCGCTCCCCACCGGTCCAGACACGACACGTCGCTCCCTTCGCACTCCCGCAGCGACTTGTAGCGGTTCTGACGAGTGAAGAAGGGGCGGCCGGGGAGCCACTCGTAGCCCTGCACCGTTGCCACGCTCGCGCGTCCGGCCAGCACCGGGAACCATTCGGACACCGGGTCAAGCCCGAACCAGGAGGGGTTCCCGGCGAACACCAGGAAAGCACTCCGGGGGTGGGTATGTGCCGCCGCCCATCGCATGGCATCGCGGTCGGACCGCGGGAGCACCGGGGTATCGCGGGCGACGCGGCGCGCCCCCGTGAACGCATAGCCGGCGAGGTACGCGCAGACCCCGGCCGCCAGGAGCGCCGTGCCCCGCGAAGGGAACAGGCGCTCCCGGATCTCGCGCCCCTCTTCCGGAGCCGGATGCGTGTCTCCGCCCGAATGTCGATCGAGCGCCGCCCGGCACAGCCCTGGAACGACGAGCCGGACTACGCTGATCCCGACCAGCATGGCCAGCGGTACGTTGGCCACCGTCTCGGGATTTCGTGGGTTGACGAAAAACATGGCCAGCATCCAGAACGGAACGAGCAGCTTCCCCTCGAACAGGCAGACGAACACCCCCAGCAGGCCCAGGGCCGACAGAAGCGTCATGTACGGCTCCTGGGTGAACCAGAAGACCTTCAGCGTCCCCAGGTTGAAGTTGTCATACCCGCCTCCCGCCGCGACGGCGGCGAACGGCCAGGTGCCGTGCTGCCGCAGCACCGTGGCCCACCAGGGAGCGGTGAGCACCAGGACGCCGGCCATCACCAGGAGTGAATGCACGAAGCTCTTGCGGTTCCTCCCGTATACAAGGAAGAGCAGCACGGCGCTGTACACGGCGAACCAGGCATTTTCCAGGTGGCTGAGCACGGCCAAGCTGCCCAGCACGGTGGTCGACACCACGAAGCGAGCCTCGCGGCGCGTGTAGAGCTGGTAGCTCTGGTGGAGCATCAGCAGGGCGAACAGGAAACCCGGCGCCCTGGTGAGCCCCCCGCCCATCACGAACCACAGGTAGGTTCGCGGCAGGAACATGAAGGCGGCGGTGGCCACGGCCGCCTCTGCCCGCGACCGGAGCAGATCGTTCGCCAGCAGGTAGAAGGCCGGGATGGTGAGCACGCTGAACACGGCGGGGAGCACGCGTACGACGTCCAGCACCGACGCTCCGGTCAGGTCTGCGGTGAAGCCCGCCAGGTAGAAGCCGAGCGGCGGGTACGCGAACGGCAGGCCGGCCGCGTTGTACGCCGTGAACGCCGGCAGCGAGTACCCGGCGCGCCGCAGCTCCTCGGTCATCAGGTAGAACAACCCGCCGTCGTTGAGCGGGAAGTCGGCCGCCAGAACGGGGCCCATGCGCAGGTAGATCGCCCCGACGGCGCAGAGTGCGGCGAACATGGCGACCGCCCGCTCCGCGGGCCCGATACGGAGCCCCCGCACTTTCTGAAAGGCGGGGACGCGGGTGCTCAATCGTGTCCCGCGGGCGCGACCGGTTCCCGCCGCGCCTACCTTCACTGCAGCGCCTCGGCGATCCGGCGGCCGACCTGCCGACCCTCGCGGATCGCGTAGTTGGTACCGCGGTCCTCCGGGTACACCTGCGCCATGCTCGCCAGATAGAGTCCCCCGATCGGTGTCTCCACCTCCGGGATCAGCTCGCTGTAGCGGCGGACGACGATCGGCTGCGAGAAGCGGGCGCGCCACACGTGGGTGTCCAGGATCCAGCTCCGGTCGAACTGCGGGAACATGCGCTGCAGAAAGGGGATGCAGTACTCGAGCACCTCCCCGTCGCTCATCCGGTACAGCTCCGCCGTCTCGGGGAGGTACTTGGAAAGGTACACGATGTGGCGCCCCCCGTACGTCTCGGCCGGCTCGAAGTTGGTGTGCTCGATCACTCCGACAAAGGGAAAGCCCGGGTCGTTGACGTTCAGCCAGTACGTCGAGGAAAGGCTCCGGTCGAGCTCGAG
>JAUJMI010000004.1:22561-27407 GCA_030446945.1 Longimicrobium sp.
CCGAAGCCGCCGCGGTAGTACGCCAGCATCTCGGCCCCGCCCTTGCCGCGGCTCCCCCCGCGCAGCTTCAGCTTGTTCCAGAACCAGACCGCCGAGATCTCGGAGGCGAAGGGGCCGAACTTCCCCTGGAGGAGAGGCTCCCACACCACGCGGTACACGTTGGCCCCGCCCAGCCGGATCAGCCACTCACGCGCGGTGAGCGATTCCAGCTCCCTCCAGTCGCGTACCGCGCGGGCACGGAGCGCCAGCAGGCCCAGGCGGATGCGGTCCGCAAACGGGAGCGGAGTGAAGCGGAGCACGTCGGCCGGGGAGCTCAGCCGGAACATTCGGTTGGCGAAGTACATCCCGGTTCGCGTGGGGCGGTACACCACCCTGTCGTCCACGCCGAGCTCGTTGACCAGCTCGCCCACGTGCGCGTCGTTCGTGAACCAGTGGTGATAGAACTTCTCCAGCGGCTCCCCGTTCACCTCGAAGGTGCCGGCCAGCCCGCCCACCTGGGAATCGGCCTCCAGCACCGTCACCCCGATCCCGCTCCGCGCGAGCTCCAGCGCCGCGGTGAGCCCGGTGAACCCCGCGCCGATGACCACGACGCGTCCGGGGGTGCCTTGGTTCTGTTCTGTGCTGGAATTCATCAGCTTTCGAGTGCCCTATTCGCCCGGCGAACGACGCCGCGTCCACCGGGCACCACGAGGTAAGCGGCTCCCGCCACGGTGACCGGGAGCCAGAGGAATACGTGCACGAGAAGGGCGAACGCGGTGGCGGTGGCGCGGGTGGCCCCGTACGCGGTCAGCCCCAGCATGGCGAAATAGTCGAAGGTGCCCACGTACCCCGGCGAGCTCGGGATGAGCGTGGCCAACGTTCCGGTGGCGAGGGCAAACCATGGGCCCAGGGGTGACACCTCGGAATGCAGCGCCCACGCCACAGACGCGAACACCCCGCCCTCGAGAGCCCACGCGAGCAGGGAAAGCACCACGAGCTGTAGCGCGCGCGCGGGCGACTGCACCAGCGCGAGCGTGTCGAAGAAGTGGTCCGCCGCTTCCGCGAGCCGTTGCCCCAACCCATGCTTCGCCACCGCGCCTTTCCGGAGGAGTGTGGCCACCCGGGGGCGGAGCGCCCGGGGGGCGACCACCAGCACCAGGATCGCCGCCACGCAGGTGGCACCAAGCGCCACGCTGGCCTTCACCAGGGCGGGCGGGAACGCCACCGCCGCCCCCAGCAGCCCCACGAAGAAGAACACGAGAAGGACGGCGAGGTCCAGCAAGCGCTCGATCACCAGCGTCCCGACCACGCGGGCCGGCGGCGAGCGCAGCGTGTCGCGGAAGCCCAGCGCGCGCACCATGTCGCCGGCGCGCAGCGGCATGGTGTTGTTGACCGCCAGGCTAAGGAGGAAGGGGCGGAAGCAGCGCTGAAGCGGAAGCTCCGGCTCCAGCGCGCGGAGCATCCACCACCAGCGGAAGGTGCGCACGAAGAGCCCCGCGGCGAGCGCCAGGAGCGCCACGGCAAGGGGCGCGGGCGCGGCCGACCGCCACACGGCGGCGACCGAAGCCCACTCGACGCGCTGGAAGATCAGGTAAAGGAAGACGCATGCGACGCCCGCTCCGAGAAGCGGGCGCAGCCACCGGCGCGAATCGCTCACGAGTGCCGGACCGGCTGCGAGGGGTACGCCGCCACAGGGGGCGCGGGCACCCCGCGCTCGCGGCTCGCCTCCGGTTCAAAGCCGATCCGCTCCTGGACCAGGTAGAGCGGCCGGCGCTTTGACTCCGCGTAGATGCGCCCCACGTACTCGCCGATGATGCCGAGCGAGATGAGCTGGACGCCGCCCATGAAGAGGATGCCGATGAACAGCAGCGTCCACCCGGTCACCCACATGCTGGTCCACAGCCGGAGGGTCAGCGCGTAGACGATTCCGGCCGCGGCGACCGCGGATGCGAAAAATCCGAGCCAGATCGCCACCCGCAGCGGGGCTACCGAGAAGGAGGTGATCCCATCGAAGGCGAAGCGAAGCATCTTGAAGAGGGGATACTTGCTTTCGCCCGCCGCACGGGGGGCGCGCTGGTAGGGCAGCGCCGTCTGCCGGAACCCGACCCAGCTGACCATCCCCCGCACGAAGCGGTCGCGCTCAGGCATCGACTGGAGCGCGGTCACCACCTTGCGGTCCATCAGGCGGAAGTCGCCGGTGTCCAGCGGGATCGCAGTGTCGCTCAGTCGGTTCATCAGGCGGTAGAACCCCTTTGCCGTCGCGAGCTTGAAGGCGGACTCGCCCGGCCGGTCGGTCCTCACGCCGTACACCACGTCGTACCCTTCGCGCCAGCGCGTCACCATCTCCCGGATCGTCTCCGGCGGGTCCTGCAGGTCGGCGTCGATGAGCACGACCGCGTCGCCTGCGGCATGGTCAATCCCGGCGCTCACTGCCACCTGGTGGCCGAAGTTGCGCGAAAAGCGGACGACCCGCACCGAGCGGTCCTCGCGCTGCAGGCGCTGCAGGAGGAGCGCCGTCCGATCCGAGCTCCCGTCGTCCACGTACACGATCTCAAAATCGAGGTCGCCGAGCCCCGCGAGCACACCACGCAGTCGCTCGTGCGTCTGCGTGATGACCGCCTCCTCGTTGTAGCACGGCACCACCACCGACAGAAAAGGTCTCATGAGCACGACGGCATGTGTGGCGGTCCCCGCCCCGAGCCCGGCGGGGGAAGGGACTGCATGATGCGTTTCCGGGTTGAGCGCGAGATATATCTAACATCAGTCCAATAAATGCAACACCGCTGCTGCGCGTCCGTGCGCCACACTGTGGGATACCGGCGCCTCCGCTGTTTCCGCGGCCCGGCCGCGCGCTTGCGCACCTTCCCTGGGGGGGTTAGCGTCCCGCGGTCCGGCTCCCGCGGGGCGCAGGGTTCACGTACCGCGCTCGCATCCTCCACGCTGCTCGTATGACAAAGCTTCCACGCCGCGAGCCTTCCGGCCGCGCCGGCCAGGGCGCGCCATGAGCCAGACTCTCGGCACCCCGGCACCTACGAGTGCCCCCGCGCGCGGCGCAAGGCGGGCGGCGGTCCTCACCCTCCTCGCCCGGTGGGCGCTTCCCGCCGGCACCGCGCTCGTGATGCTGATGACGCTCTGGTGGCCGCTGGGCTACGATCAGGGTGTTTACGCCTCCAACGGCGACGTCGTCGCCCGCGGCGGGGCCCCGTATCGGGATGCGTGGGACGTGAAGGGGCCGCTGGTGTTCTACATGAGCGCGGCGATTCAGCTGGTGTTCGGACGGCATGCCTGGGGAGTGCGCGCGGCCGACCTCGTCATCGCGCTGCTGACCGCGCGGATGCTGTGGCGCTGCCTCAACCCCATCGTCTCGCGGAACATCGCCTTCATTGCGGCGGCGGCGTGGCCGGTGAGTGTGGCCGCCCTCAACTACTCGGACTCGGCGCAGTACGACCTCTGGGTAGGCAGCGCCATCCTCTGCGCCGTGCTCCTGGTCACCCGGCGCGACGGATACGGCGCGCGCGACCTGGTGCTGGCCGGAGCGCTCGTCGGGCTGGCTTCGCTGACCAAGCCGATCTTTCCCGCCTTCCTGGCGGTGCCGGGTGTGGTCGTGCTGATGCGGTGCCGCACGCCGGCCAGCGCGATACGGGGCGTGGCGCTGCTCGTGGCCGGCTGCGTGGTGCCGGTTGCTGCCGCGCTGGCCCTCCTCTGGTGGCAAGGTGCGCTGGAGGCCGCGTGGGACGTTCACATCCTGTACAACCTCAATGTGTACGCACCCGGTGCCGGGGAGCCCGTGTCCAAGACGGCGATCCGCGTGAAAGGTGTGGTGGAGTACCTGTACCGGAGCAAGGTCGCGGTTCTGGTGGCACCCGCGCTGGCGGGTGCCGTGGTGCTATGGGAGCGGCGGCCGGTGCTGGCCGCGGCGCTCCTCACCTGGATCTTCGTGGGAGCCGGGCTCGTCGTGCTGCAGGCCAAGTTTTGGCTCTACCACTGGGCCACGATCTACCCTGCGCTGGTGCTTCTGGTGGCCGTGGGGATGCATGGTGTGCTCCGGGAGGCCCGTGCCTGGCGAAGCCGCGCGGGTGCGGCGCTGGTATGGACGACGGCCGCCGTGCTCGTGGGCCTCTGGTCGATCCACGTTCCGTTCGACCTGCGGAACTGGCTCCTGTACATGCTGGGGCGCCGGGGCGAAGCGGCGTACCACAGCACCTTCACCGCGTACGGCGAGATCGACCCCGGGCACGCGAAGGCCGTGGCGGAGTACATCCGCTCGCACACGCCCCCGGGAGCGCCGTTCGCGCACTGGACGATCCATGGCGGGCTCTCCTTCCTCGCGGACCGGCCGAACGCGACGCGCTTCCAGAACAGGCGTGACCTCACCCGGGCGTCGCAGCACCCCATCACGCAGGGGTACCGGCGGGAGTACCTCGAGCGCGTGCGGAGGGTGAACCCCACGCACATCGCGGTCCAGGCCCGCTCGGACCTTGGCCCGGTGAGCTCGTCGCGCGACGCGCTGCAACGCGACTTTCCCGAGCTGGCACGACTCGTGGCCGAGCGCTACCAGGCGGAGGCGCGTTTCGGCGACATCGACGTGTACCGGCTGTGCAGCCCCGGCACGGGAAAGGCCTGCGTCCGGTCCCACTCGCCCTGATTCATGCTCGTGCAACGGTGCCCAGCCGCGGCTCGCTGCGGCCCATGGCGGCGGCCCGGCGACCCCGCCGTGCTGGTGGCCGCCAGCGACCGCATCCGCGCCGAGCTGGGGTGGACGCCGCAGCACGCGGGGCCGCGCGCGGTATATCGAGAGCGCCTGGGCTTGGCACTAGTGCAAGGCGGCGCAGTTCTTTCAGCGGATTGAGTGGAGCGGAGTGCGGGA
>JAUJMI010000102.1:0-5014 GCA_030446945.1 Longimicrobium sp.
GGGGAGCCGCATCTCGACCTCGCCGCTGTGGGTGCTGACGGTGGTGGTGCCGCCGCGATCCAGCGTGCCGGCGATGGTCACGTCACCCGAAACGGTCTCGAAGTCGCCGCGCAGCCGCTGCCCCTCCACCCGGATGTCGCCGCTGACCGTCTGCACCTCGGCGCGCCCGCTGACGGTGGGCGCGGTGACGGTGCCGCTCACCGACTGCGCGCGCAGGCTCCCCGCCCGCGCCGACACGCCGATGTCGCCGCTGACGGTCTGCGCCTCCACCTCGGTGCGCACGTCGCCGCCCAAGCGCAGGTCGCCGCTGATCGACTGGGCGCGCACACGGTCCGCGACCACGTCGATCGACACCTCGCCGGAGCGGGTGGTGACCTCCAGCGAAGTGGGCCGTCCGTCCACCTTGACGTTGCCGCTGACGGTGCTCACGGTGGTGGTCCCCGTCATCCCGCGCACGTCCGCATCGGCGGAGGTGGTGCGGACGACGAGCGTCTTGCGGGCGGGGATCCTGACCTCGATGTCCGACCCGCCGGAGCTGCGGGTGCCGCGAGGCGTGACGACCTGCACGTAGGTGCGGTCGCCGTCGGTGCGCAGGTCCAGGCGCTCGACGCCGCGCCCGAGCTCGCCCGTCACGTGCACTTCGTTCCGGGCCCACGCCACCACGCGCACGCTGCCGGAGACCAGGGTGATGTCCACGGTGCCGCCGGGCCCCGTGGCGCGCCGCTGGTCCACGCGCTGCTGCGCGCACGCCGGCGTTGCGATGAAAGCCGCGATGAGGACGGCTGTGGCGATTGCGGGCTTCATGGATGTATGGCTCAGTGAGTTCGACGGGCGGTGAACAAAAGTGCTAAGCGCTTAGTCCTAAGTCCTGGGGGTGCAGTTCAGCACTCAGCACTTGGCACCTCCGTTCCTACAGCTCCACCGCGTGCTGCAACACCTTCAGCTTCTGCCCGTAGGCGTCGGCGAGCATGTCGGTCAGCTCGCGGCTGTTGGGGTCCTTTTCCAGCGCCGCGCGCGACTGGCGGATCGCCTCGTCGATGATGCGCAGGTTCGTCTCCAGCGTCTTCACCGTCGCCGGCGCCAGGTTGGACCCCCGCGACGCGAGGACGCGCTCCAGCTCCGCGATGGCGACTTCGTAGTCCTGCTCCGCGGGCTTGAAAGCGACCAGCGCCGTGGGCGCCGTGGTCGAGGGCGCCGCCACGCTCTGCACCGGCACCACGGCGACCGGCTCCGGCGCGCGCCTCTCCATCACCTTGAACGTGATGAGCGACGAGGAGACCGCCACCCCCACGATCGTCGCGGCCATGGCGAGCCACCGCGGGGCCTTCCAGCGGCGGGCGCTCGAGATCGGCACCACGTCGGCCCGCGGCTCGATGCGGGCGGCGATCCCCGCCCACAGGTCGCGGCCCGGCGCCATCTCAAGGGGGAGGGCGGCGACGTCTTGGAAGAGCGCGCGAAGCGCCTCCGCCTCCGCGCGGCAGTCGCCGCAGACGGCGAGGTGGAACTCCACCGCCTGGCGGTCCTCGTCGGGAAGCTCGTTGGCCACCCAGTCGTCCAGCCGCTCCAGCACGTATTCGTGATTCATCGTCCCAGCATCTCCCGCAGAAGCTTGCGCGCCCGGTGGAGCTGTGCCTTGCACGTTCCCACCGCCGTTCCCTGCATCTCCGCGATCTCCTCGTGCTTGTAGCCTTCCACGTCGTGGAGGACCAGCACCGCGCGTGCGCCCGGCGGCAGCGCCGCGATTGCCCGGTCCAGGTCGATCGCGTCGCACGGGTCGTGGCTGCGCGACGGAGTTTCGTATGATTCCAGGTCGTCGGTCACCATCACCTTCGCCACTCGCACCTTCTCCGACCGGCGGTCGCCCAGCACCACGTTCACGGCCAGCCGGTGCAGCCAGGTGCTGAAGGCGCTCTTCCCCTCGAACGATCCGATCTTCTCCCACGCCCGCACGAAGACGTCCTGCGTGAGCTCTTCGGCCCGGCCGGGGTCGCCGCACAACCGCATGCAGAGTGCGTACACCCGGCCCAGGTTCTCGCGGTACAGCTGCTCGAACGCCGCGACGTCGCCCTGTTGTGCGCGCCGCACCGCAAGGCTGGCCGTGGGAGCGAGGACCGTCGGCTCAGCCTGCATCGCGATCATCCAATCGCACCGGGGAGGGGTGAGGCTTCCTGCCGTCGGGGATAGGATGCCGACCGGCGCGCGATGGTTTGAACGGGCTCGTGGGGTGCTTCATGGGAGGGGACTCGACCTGCGGGGGGAGCACCGGCCGCGGCGTGGCGGACGGCATGGAACGAGGGACCGCAAATCTGCGCGCGGGGCAGCGCGACGGCAAGTTTCCCGGCGGTTAAACCGCTGCAACGACTGCGGGAAACCTGCCTTCGCAGGTTGCGGGGGGCGGGGATCGGTGCTGAAGGGGCGGGCCGATACCCGCAGCACCGGGTGGTGGGGCCGGTGCGGGAGGCGG
The DNA here is from genome assembly GCA_030446945.1 of Longimicrobium sp. Lineage (GTDB taxonomy): Bacteria > Gemmatimonadota > Gemmatimonadetes > Longimicrobiales > Longimicrobiaceae > Longimicrobium. The sequence continues at coordinate 2,465 of JAUJMI010000102.1, forward strand.
GCACCCCGCGGTGTCGCCGGGGGCTGAAGCCGCCGGCTGGAACTACGGGAAGACCGCTGAAGCGGTCTCGGGTGCGGCAGCGCACTTTGTCGTCCTGAGCGACGCGCCCCACGGAGCTCCGCCGTACACCGATCCACGGCGCGGAGCGAAGGGATCTACCGCGCGTTCGAGAGATCCGCGTGACGCGCGAACCCCGGCGCGGGCTCCGCTTGATCCGATCGCCACCCGGCTCCGGTATGGACAAGAGTACGGCGAAGCGGCTCCATCAGAATTGTCAAAGGCTGGCGGCCCATCCAAAATATACGGCGCGGCACAGGGTTATCCGTGCTGCGTGTCCCTTCGCCGGGGACGGCGAACCGGACCCACATCAGCGCCAGGACCTCACCGGGCGAGCGTGGCGGAAGCGGACTGCCGCGGACGTGCTTCTCGTCGCGCGTCACCACGAAGTCGGCGCTGCCTCTGAAGAAACAGAGCAGGACCTCGATGTCCAGCAGGAGCTTCATCACTCGTACTCCTCAAGGAGGGGCCGATGATAATCCCCCTCGTCGACATCCCCTCTTTGCAATCCCCCTCAGGCGGCGGACCGACGGCGACAGATCCGATTCGCGTTCATCCAACGGAAGACGCAACAGGAGATCGCTTACCACTCTGGAAAGGCTAGCGGAGTGACGCTCGCTGTAACGTTCGCCGCGTTCGACAGCCGCGGAATCGGGCGACAGATTTTTTGTGCCGCTAGACATGACTCCCCTCCGCATGCACATTGACCGAGAACACATCCGCTTAATCCGCGCTCACGTCAACCGTGGGACGGCTCGCCCTGGCCGAGGCTGCGGGGACGGAAAACGGACCGGCCTCGGGCCGGCCAGCCGGGCACCAGGCGCGGAGCGAGCGCCCGAACGGAGCCTTGCTCCGCGCGCCGCGCCCCACGATGTTTCGGGTGCTAACAAATCCGCACCCCGGCGCGCCGCCCCCCGCGGACGCCGAAACCGCCCTTTCCACGGCGAGAACGCGCATGCAACTCCGTTTCCCCCTGCTCCGCACCGCGGCGGCGTCGGCGCTCCTGGCGCTGGCCCTTCCCGCCACGGCGCAGCAGCCGGCCGCGGGCGCCGGCTACCTGACGCCTCCCGCGCCCATCCCGCAGATCCTGAACGCGCCGCCCTCGCCCGTCGTGAGCGTGTCGCGCGACCGCAAGGCGCTGGCGCTGCTCCAGCGCGAGAACCTCCCCGCCATCGCCGAGCTGGCGGAGCCGGAGCTGCGGCTGGCCGGCTTCCGCATCTCGCCGCGCACCAACGGCCCGTCGGCCGGGCGCACGTCTTGGATCACGGGGATCACCTTCCACGACCTCGCCAGCGGGGCGCAGCGCCCGGTGCGGCTGCCGGCCGGCACGCGCATCGGCTACACGCAGTGGTCGCCGGACGGCGGGCGCCTGGCATTCGCGGCCGCGGGCCAGGGCGGGATGGAGCTGTGGGTGGCCGACGCGGCCACGGCGACGGCGCGGCGCATCCTCCCCGCCACGCTGAACGCCGCCATCGGCGCCCCCTTCCAGTGGCTGCCGGACGGCTCGGGGTTCATCGCGCGGCAGGTGCCGGCCGGGCGCGGCGCGGCTCCGCAGGCGCCCCGCGCGCCCACGGGCCCGCTGGTGCAGGAGAACCTGGGTCGCACGTCGCCGGGGCGCACCTACCAGGACCTGCTGCAGACCCCGCACGACGAGCGCCTCTTCGACTACTACTTCACCTCACAGCTGGTGCGGGTGCCGGTGGCCGGGGGCTCGCCCACGCGCCTGGGCGAGCCGGGGATCATCCGCGAGGCCAGCGTATCGCCGGACGGGCGCTACGTGCTGGTGTCGCGCATCATGAAGCCATACAGCTTCGTGGCGCCCGCGGGCCGCTTCCCCACGCGCATCCAGGTGCTGGACATGACCGGCCGCGAGGTGAAGCGCGTCGCCGACATCCCGCTGACCGACGACCTCCCCACCGCCTTCGACGCCGTCGCCACCGGCGCGCGTCAGGTGGAATGGCGCTCCGACGCGCCGGCCACCCTCTTCTGGGTCGAGGCGCAGGACCAGGGCGACCCGCGCAGGCAGTCCGCCGTCCGTGATCGCCTCTTTCTGCTGGACGCCCCCTTCACGGCGCAGCCGACCCGCTGGATGGACCTCGACCAGCGCTTCTCGCGGGTGGACTGGGGGACGAACGACTTCGCGCTGGTGACGTCGCGCTGGTGGAACACGCGGTGGGAGCGGCGCTACGCCGCCAGCCCGGCGAACCCGTCGGCGGCGCCGCGCAAGCTGGCGGACCGCACCTACGACGACCGCTACGGCGATCCCGGCTCCCCCATCTACACCTCCACTCGCAGCGGGCACCCGGTGGTGATGACGACGGAGGACGGCCGCGGGATCTTTTTGGCGGGCCAGGGCGCGTCGCCGCAGGGGCTGTACCCCTTTCTGGACCGGATGGAGATCGCGACCGGCGCCACCCGCCGCCTTTGGCGCGCCGAGGACCCGCACTTCGAGAGCGTGTTCACGGTGCTGGACCGCTCCGGCAACCGCATCCT
>JAUJMI010000102.1:5114-10034 GCA_030446945.1 Longimicrobium sp.
CCGACGGAGTTCCGCGACGCGGCCAGCGCGGGCCAGGTGAGCGACTCGCCCAACCGCTTCGCGCGTCCGGGCGGCACCTCGCACCTCTTCCTGCTGACGCAGGGCTACGCGGTTTTGGACAACCCCACCATGCCCATCGTGGGCGCCAACGGGGCCGAGCCCAACGACACGTACATCGACCAGCTGGTGGCCAGCGCGCGCGCCGCGGTGGACAAGGTGGTTGAGATGGGCGTGGCGGACCGCGACCGAATCGGCGTGGGCGGGCACTCGTACGGCGCCTTCATGACGGCCAACCTGCTGGCCCACAGCGACCTCTTCCGCGCCGGCATCGCGCGGTCGGGCGCGTACAACCGCACGCTGACGCCGTTCGGCTTCCAGGCGGAGCAGCGCAGCTACTGGGACGCCACGGAGACGTATATGCGGATGAGCCCCTTCACCTTCGCCAACAAGGTGAACGAGCCGATCCTCCTCATCCACGGCGAGGCGGACGACAACTCCGGCACCTTCCCCATCCAGAGCGAGCGCTTCTACGCGGCGCTCAAAGGCCACGGCGCCACGGTCCGCTACGTCGTCCTCCCGCACGAATCGCACGGCTACCGCGGCCGCGAGTCGGTGATGCACACGTTGGCGGAGATGATCCGCTGGATGGACCGCTACGTAAAGAACGCCGGCCCGCGCACGCCCGCCGCGCAGCCGGCCACCACGCGGTAAACAGCGACTGCAGGCTCACGCGGAGGCGCGGAGAAAAACTCCTCCGCGTCTCCGCGTCTCTGCGTGAGACCCGCCGTGCCCGAACGTACGCTCGCATTGTTCAGGAACCGCCGCGACCGCCGCGTGTAAGCACTCCCGACGGCAAACTTTTGTTTCCCAAGGGACCGACCAATCGAATGACACTTCCCAAGCAGTTCGGCCTGCTGCGGCGCTCCGGCGTCGCGGGCGCGCTGGTGGCGACCGGCCTCGCCGGCACCCTCGCCGCGCAGACGGGCAACCCGGCGCTCGGCTTCGACCGCCGCAACCTCGACACGAGCGTCCGCCCGCAGGACGACTTCTTCCGCTACGTGAACGGCGGGTGGCTCAAGACCACGCGGATCCCGGCCGACCGCTCCAGCTTCGGCTCCTTCGTGGAGCTGCGCGACCGCAGCGAGGAGTCGCTCCGCGCCATCATCGAGGAAGCCGCCGCCGCGCGCAACGCGCAGCCGGGCTCCGAGACGCAAAAGGTGGGCGACCTGTACCGCAGCTTCATGGACTCGGCGAGGATCGAGGCGGCGGGGATCACGCCGCTCCGCCCCGAGCTGGCCCGCATCGCCGCTCTGAACGGCCGCGCCGCGCTCCCCGAGCTCTTTGCCCACTTCCACCGTACTGGCGTTCAGACGCCGTTCAGCTTCAGCGTGGGGCAGGACCCACGGCAGGCGACGCGCTACATCGTATCGGCGGGGCAGAGCGGGCTGGGGCTTCCGGATCGCGACTACTACCTGAAGCAGGACGCCAAGCTCGTCGCCGCGCGCGCCGCGTACCAGACCTACGTGGAGACGCTGCTGCGCCTGACCGGCGACCGCAACCCCGCCGCCGGCGCCCGCGCCGTGCTCGCGCTGGAGACGGCGCTGGCCGAGAAGCAGTGGGACCGCGCCCGCAGCCGCGACCGCGAGGCGAGCTACAACCTGCGCACCATCGCCCAGCTCGACTCGATGACGCCGGGCTTCTCCTGGACACGCTTCCTGCGCGCCGCCGGCGCGGAGCGCACGCCGGGCGTGGTGGTCCGCCAGCCGGACTACATCACGGCGATGAACCAGATCCTGGCCGCCACACCGCTCCCGGTGCTCCGCCAGTATCTCGCGGTGAAGCTGGTCGACAACTACGCGACGTCGCTCAGTTCCCCGTTCGTCAAGGCCGAGTTCGCGTACCGCGGCAAGGCGCTGCAGGGGCTGGAGGCGAACCGCCCCCGCTGGAAGCGCGGCGTGAGCCTGGTGGAGAGGGCGCTGGGCGAGGCCGCCGGCCGCCTGTACGTGCAGCGCAGCTTCCGCCCCGAGTCGCGCGCGCGAATGCAGGAGCTGGTGGCCAACCTGCGCTCCGCCTTCCAGACGTCCATCGACTCGCTGGAGTGGATGAGCCCGGAGACCAAGGTCCAGGCCCAGGCCAAGCTGGCGAAGTTCAACGTCAAGATCGGCTACCCGGACGAGTGGCGTGACTACTCCGCGCTGGAGATCCGCCCGGGCGACCTGGCGGGGAACCTGCGGCGCACGGCCATGTTCGGGCACAACCGCATGATCCGGCGTCTGGGGCAGCCCATCGAGCGCGGCGAGTGGGGGATGACCCCGCAAACGGTGAACGCGTACTACTCGCCGACGATGAACGAGATCGTCTTTCCGGCGGCGATCCTGCAGCCTCCCTTCTTCAACCCCGCCGCCGACGACGCGGTGAACTACGGGGGGATCGGGGCGGTGATCGGCCATGAGATCAGCCACGGCTTCGACGACCAGGGCCGCCGCTCGGACGGCGAGGGGAACCTGCGCGACTGGTGGACCGAGGCGGACAACGCCGCGTTCAAGGAGCGCGCGGACGCGCTGGTGGCGCAGTACGGCGCCTTCTCACCCGCGCAGGGCCTCAACATCAACGGCCGCCTCACGCTGGGCGAGAACATCGGCGACCTGAGCGGGCTGGCGGTGGCGTACCGCGCCTACCGGAAGTCGCTGAACGGCAAGGAAGCCCCGGTGATCGACGGCTTCACCGGCGACCAGCGCTTCTTCATGGGCTGGGCGCAGATCTGGCGCACGCTGCAGCGCGAGGACGCCCTGCGGCAGCAGGTGATGACCGACCCGCACTCGCCGGGCGAGTACCGCACCAACGGCGTCCTCCGCAACATCCCGGAGTTCTACGCCGCCTTCAACGTCAAGCCGGGCGACAAGATGTACCTGCCGCCGGAGCAGCGCGTGAAGATCTGGTAACTGTGGGTGAATAAATGCTAGACGGCGGCCCGGAGCGATCCGGGCCGCCTTTTCTTGCTTGCCGCCGCACTTCCGTCGCGTGCACCCATCGGGCGATCGCAATGAGGTGGCGCGCCGCCACCTCAGCATCGCGCAAGTTTAGTGGAATGCGGCGATTGCGCGTAAGACCCGGCGACTCGCCCGAGCCGTGCACAGGCAGGAGATAGACAACAAGGCCCTTGTGTGCATACCCGAATTCCGTCTACTTGGAGAGTAGCTAGACTGCTTAGCTGCATCAATACTCTCCAGCCCTCGTCCAATAGATCGCCGTCCGCTCCCATGTCCTCTGTGATTGCTCGTGGGCTTTCTGGTGTGCTACTCCTGTTGGGCTCATCCTGCGGCCCCGGCAACGAGGCAGACATTCCAACGCGTTTACCAGCGGGTGGTCCGGTGGACACGGGATTGGTCTCTCTGATGGACAACGCGAGGCGGCAACATGGGATCCCCGCACTCGCAGTGGCGGTGGTGCGCTCGGACACCGTGCTGGCAACAGTGGCTGTCGGCAATCGCCACCTGGGTGCTCCCGATCTGGTCGCAGTAAGCAACCAGTTTCACATCGGTTCGAATACGAAGGCCATGACGGCGACCTTGCTCGCCACTCTCGTCGAAGAGGGTCGGCTCGCGTGGACCACCCGGCCGGTCGATGTTCTACCAGAATTGCGTGACTCCATCCATCCCGCGTACCAGAACGTGACTTTGGAACAGCTCCTGTCGCACCGAAGCGGAGTGCCCGCATACACGAGCGGTTTCGCGATAGCGTTCCTACCGGACTCCGTGTACGAGCAGAGCGGTCGATCATCGGCGGAATGGCGGCGGGCGCTCGTGCTCCATGTACTCCGGAATAAGCCCGAGAAGCCGCCGGGAACAGAGTTCCTGTACTCGAACGGCGGGTATACGGTGGCGGCGGCAATGGCCGAGGCAGTCATGGAGCAGCCGTGGGAATCGCTCCTCCAGACCCTCGTGTTTCGCCCGCTTGGGATACACGGCGGCTACGGCTGGCCGGCAGCTACGGATACGACCCAGCCGTGGGGGCATTGGCGCAAGCTGTTCCGCGGTGTGCGTGCGCATGATCCCAAAGGGGATTACCAGCTGGGAGCGCTACTGGCTCCTGCAGGCGACGTGCACGTCTCGGTCGAAGACTATGCCCGGTTCCTGCAAGAGCACCTGCGCGGATTGCGGGGACAGGATGGGTTGCTGCGCGCAGCGACCGTGCAGCGGCTGCATGCGCCCACCGGCAACTACGCTATGGGCTGGATCATTCAGCCTTTTGCTGGTGCACGCGCGAGTGCGCACGAGGGTAGCGCGGGCACCTTCCACGCCATCGCTGTCCTACACCCGCAACGCGATCTTGCGGTAGCCGTGCTGGCCAACGCTGGCTTCAGCAAAGCGGGTGAGGCAGATCGGGAGCTGGCTCAGGCGCTACTTGAACGCTACACTGCAAGGTAACGCCGCGCGGGGTGTTCCCGCTGTCTGACATCCGGTCGCAGGGGACGCCGGGCCGGCCATCCTCGCCAGTGTGGGTCTGCCCCCCAAGCTCAGGTGCGCTGGTCAGTGACAACGCCGCCCGGCCCCGATGCTGAGGAAAGCGGCATCCGCGAGCTCGTGGCACACACGCACCGGTGGCGGAGGTCCACAGCACGCTTCGGGGGGGGAATCGCGGTCGAGCTGGAGAACGTCGAGCTTGCGTCGTCTCCTCCGCTCCCGCCCGCCTGACGACCGGGTCGGGAGGGACGCAGTTCGATTTCAGCGGGCGCCATGTCTGCACGGCGCCTTTGCCACGGAACACGAATCGTTCGGCTGCTCTCAGCACAAGGCCGTCACTTCTCCTCACAAGGAGAATGGCGCAGCAAGCGTATCAGAAGCACCTCATCAGCCTACGGGCATGGCTGCACGGGAGCGCGAAGCACGAGGCTCTCCGCGCGCTGGAGTTCGCGCGCCC
>JAUJMI010000489.1 GCA_030446945.1 Longimicrobium sp.
CCAGTGTCCGTTCGAGCGGGGCAACCAGTATATACGGGTGCCGCGGATCGGTCAAGGGGGGTGGGACGCTTGTGTTTCCACTTTTGGCACGCCCCTGCCGTGCGGGAGGGCGGCGGGCGTGCTATGCTGTCCGACTTCGCCGCCGAAACCATCGGAGGGAGCCGATTTGAGCGAGACTGGAGTGCACCCGCTGCCCATCGTGGTGATCGGGGCCGGGGCCGCGGGGACGATGGCCGCGATCTCCGCCGCTTCTGCGGGGCGGCACACATTGTTGTTGGAGCGCACGCGCGACGGAGGCCGGAAGATCCTGATCAGCGGGGGCGGGCGGTGCAACATCCTGCCCTCGAAGGTGGACCCGGCACAGTACTTCACCTCGTCCTCGCGCAACACGCTCAAGAAGATGCTCCTCTCGTGGCCCCTCCCGGACCAGCGGCGCTTCTTTGAGGAAGAGGTGGGGCTGCGGCTGGAGCTGGAGGAGGAGACGGGGAAGCTCTTTCCATCCAGCCACAAGGCGCGCGACGTCCGCGACGGGCTGCTGGAGTTGGCCGAGCGGCGCGGGGCGCGCATACGCTTCGGGAGCTACGTGGTGGGGCTGCGGCCCCGCGGCGGTGGCGAGCCCTGGCGCGTCCTGCTGGAGGGCGGTGGGCAGATCGACGCGGCGCGGGTGATCGTGGCGACCGGCGGCCTTTCGGTGCCGGCGACCGGGAGCGACGGGACGGGGCTGCGCGTGGTAAGGCAGCTCGGGCACACGCTGAACGACACCTTTGCGGCGCTCACCCCGCTCACCAGCGCGCGCACTCCGCACGCGCCGCTCGCGGGGATCTCGCTGACGGTGAAGCTGGAGGCGCCGCTGGAAAAGGGGCGGCTGGCGGCGGAGGGCGGCTTCCTCTTCACCCATCGCGGCTACAGCGGGCCCACCGTGCTGGACGTGTCGCACGTCGCGGTACAGTCGGCGGATAGCGCGTCGCCGGCGCCGATCCTGGTGCAGTGGACGCAGTTCGATTCGGCCGCGTGGGAGCGGATGCTGATGGAGCGGTCGCAGGGGACGGCCGCGAACGTGGTGCGGCGCCACCTCCCGCATCGCCTGGCCGACGTGCTGCTGGCCGAGGCCGGGGTGGACGAGGCGCGCACCCTACCGCAGCTGCGCCGCGACGAGCGGCAGCGGCTGGTGGAGATGCTCGCCCGCTACCCGCTGCCGTGGACGGGGCATGAGGGGTACAAGAAGGCGGAGGTCACGGGCGGCGGCGTGCCGCTGGGCGAGGTGGATCCCAGGACGCTGGAGAGCCGCGTGGTACCCGGGCTGCACCTGTGCGGCGAGATCCTGGACTGCTTCGGGCCGATCGGCGGCTACAACTTCTTGTGGGCGTGGGCCACGGGGCGCGCGGCGGGGCTCGGCGCGGCGGGGGCGGCATGACGGACGAGCTGCTGGCCGGCTACCCCGTGGTCGTGGACATCCCCGTCGCCTGGGGTGACATGGACTACTTCCGGCACGTCAACAACATCGTCTTCTTTCGTTACTTCGAGAGCGCGCGGATCGAGTACCTGGAGCGGATCGGCTTCCGCGAGCTGACGGACGAGGGGTCGGTGGGGCCGATCCTGGCCTCGACCGGCTGCCGCTTCCGCCGTCCGCTCACCTGGCCGGACACGGTGGCGGTGGGCGCGCGGGTAACGGAGGTGGGCGAGGACCGCTTCTCGATGTCGTACCGCCTGGTCAGCCGCAAGCTGGGCGAGGTCGCGGCGGAAGGCGACGGCGTGCTGGTGTCCTTCGACTACGCGGCACAGCGCAAGGTGCCGCTGCCCGAGCGCGTGCGGCGGGCCATCGAGCTGCTCCAGGGGCAGTAGGAGCGCCTATCACGATGTCGACTGCAGGACGTTGAAGCAGATCAGGGCTCAGCCGAGTCGCACCGGCCGGCGTCGGAGTTGTTGCCGGGCGCCAGATCGGATCTGGCGCCCCGCTCCACATTCGTCCCACCCCGCCCCTACTCCGCCGTCAGCCCCGACGACTTCGCGAGCATCCGCACCCCGAGCTTCACGTCGAGCGACACGCCGGTGATCCCGGTCACGCCGCGCGCGTCACGCCCCGCATCCGTGTACTTCTCCACCCGCCGAACGCGGCCGCCGCCAGGCGCCGCGCCTCGCGCGGGGCCACCCCCCGCTGGCGGACGATGCGCTCCGCCTCCATGCCGATGTGGAAGCGCATCTCCTCGTCCATCTCGGCGTCGAGCTGCTCCGGGTCCGAGCCCCCACCCGGCTGTTCAGTGGCGAGTGTTCTGGGCTTTGGAGATCGTGCGGGCGAGGACGGGACACGCAGCTCCACCCCGACGAGGTGTCGGTATGCGCGTGGGGGCGCAGCGGAGTTGCGCACGGGCGCGATGAATCGCGCCCGTGCGCAGGCCCATCGTCGAAGCACGGCACCGGTCGACGCGAACGCCCCTGCCTCAGCCGTTTGGGGGAGGGGCAGCGAGGAACGAGCGGGGAGAAGGCCCGCGGCGTCCCCCCCCTCAGGTCGTGACGGAGCCCGAGCGGTAGCGGGTCAGCACCTCCACGAACACCTTGGACGAACGGGCGAAGGCGCCACGGCGGCGCAGCTCGGTGGGGCTGGCGCCGACGAACTTCTGCGTGACGCGGCGCAGTCCGCTGTCGGACGAGTAGCCGCAGGCGTGGGCCACGGAGAGAACCGTGCGGCCCGGGTCGTCCAGCAGCTCGGCGGCGAGCAGGATGCGCATCCACGCCAGCAGCT
>JAUJMI010000490.1 GCA_030446945.1 Longimicrobium sp.
CGCATGTCCGGTGGTGTGGGAGGGGTGCAGCCGGGATCACCGGCTGCCCCCTATCCCGATCATTCCAGCAACTGCATCTCACACAGCGGCACAGAGGGGAGTGTGATGCTTTTCTCAGTTCATCCGGCTGTTCGTCTGGCCGCCGACGCCGAGGGTGAAGAGCCAGCCGCTCTGGCCGGAGTTGCCCTCGGAGCTGCCGGTGAGCCGCGCGGCGCCCAGGTGCAGCGGGCCCAGTGAGAGGCCGCCACCCAGCATCGTGCCGCTGTCCAGGTCGCTGGAGAGGCCGGCGCGCAGGGTGACGAAGGGAACTCTCTGCTGCACCCCGATCCCCAGCGAGCGGTCCCACGGGCCGCCGAGGCGGCTTTCGGAGAGCTCGCCCTGGTACGACGCGGCGACGGTGGTGCCGGTGCGCGCCTCCCAGGCGGCGCCCATGCGCAGGGTGGGGGCGATGGTGGTGCCGACGTCCAGGTCGTCGGCCAGGCCGCGGGCGCGGGCGGCGAGGACCGGGTCGGCTTTGGACAGGGGGCGGGCGCTGGCGGCGTATTCGTTCCGGAGCTGGTCTGGGTCGCCGGTGCGGTAGTTCTCCCGGCTCAGGGTGAGCGAGCGGATCTCGGGTTCGCCCGTCCACTCCAGCGTGTTGACGACGTTGGCCACCGCCGCGCTCAACGTGAGCGAGGGCATCGGCTGGATGGCGGCGCCCAGGTCGAGGCCGAAGCCGGTCGCGCCCTTGCGCCCGACGCCGGCGTAGGTGACGCGCAGGTCGGGGGCGGTGAGCGAGAGCACCGTGTCGATCCCCACCGCGCCGGAGCGCACGATGCGGTTTCCGCGCAGGTAGTGGCCGGTGACGCCCAGGCTCACCGGGCCCACGCGGTGCGCGTAGCCTGCCGCGAAGTCGAGGTACGACGCGCGGAAGCCCTGAGACTGGCTGACGATGGCGTCGTCGTCGTAGGCGTTGGCGCCCAGGAGACGCAACGGCCGCACCCCGTTCAGCACCAGATCCACCACGTCGCGGGCGACGCCGTGGCGCCCCGTCAGGTTGTACGACACGCCGAACAGGGCGCGGCGGAACGACATGGAGAAGACGGGGAAGCGGATGTCCACCTCGGCGGCCGTCCCCTCGTCCGGGATGCGGCCCAGGATGTCGGCGCGCCTCTCGTCGCTGAGCTCGTCGAAGGAGCGCAGGTCGTTGAGGTCCCCGAAGGTGAGGCCGTTGATGGTGGCGCCGAGCGTGACCTGCGGCGCCGCCGCGGACGCGTGCGGGTTCCCGGGGAGGGCCAGGTTTGCCGGGTTCTGAAACACGGCTTCCTGCCCTCGCGCCACCGCCACGTACGCGCCGCCCATCCCCAGGGCGCGCGGGGTGGTGGCGAGCTGGGCCGACAGGGGCGACACCAGCGCGGCGGCGGCCGCGCAGGATGCCATGAAACGGGTAAAATGCATGAGTTCTGCTCGTGCTGAGTTGGTTTGCGGCGGAGTTATGAGCGCGGAGGGGCAAGATCGGCGCCCGGGCAGGTAACAGCACCCCACAGAGGGCACGGAGCCAACGGAAAGCCGCGGAGAACCCCTCTTCTGTACTTCTCGTACCCTACGTGTCTCCGTGTGGGGCCCGTTGTGGCGCGCCCTTTCAATCGCCCCGCCGATTGGGTAGCTTACAGCCCGGTTGATCCTACGACAAACGCTTACCATGACGGGACCTGCATCGTGCTGATAGAGCACATTCGCAACTTCTGCATCGTTGCCCATATCGACCACGGAAAGTCCACCCTGGCCGACCGGCTGCTGGAAACGACGCGGACGCTCCAGCAGCGCGAGATGAAGGCCCAGGTGCTCGACTCGATGGACCTGGAGCGCGAGCGGGGGATCACCATCAAGCTGAACGCCGTGCGCATGCTGTACGGCGCCAGGGACGGCCGGCAGTACCAGCTGAACCTGATCGACACCCCCGGGCACGTCGACTTCACCTACGAGGTTTCGCGCTCGCTGGCCGCCTGCGAGGGGGCCATCCTGGTGGTGGACGCTTCGCAGGGGATCCAGGCGCAGACGCTCTCCAACCTCTTCCTGGCGATGGACGCGGGGCTGGAGATCATCCCCGTGCTCAACAAGATCGACCTGCCGGGCGCGGAGCCCGAGCGCCGCCGCGACGAGATCGTGGAGCTGCTGGGGGTCGATCCGGACGAGGTGATCTTCGCCTCGGCCAAGGCCGGGATCGGCATCGACCTGATCCTGGAGTCGGTCGTGCGCAACGTGCCGCCCCCCACGGGCGACCCGAGCGCACCGCCGCGCGCCCTGATCTTCGACTCGTACTACGACAAGTACCTGGGGGCCGTTCCCAGCGTGCGCGTGGTGGACGGGACCTTTCGCAAGGGGATGCGCATCGGGTTCGGCGCCAACGAAAACGTGTATCCCATCGACGAGGTGGGGTACCTGCAGCTCGGGCGGCAGCCGCTGCACGAGCTGGGGCCGGGCGAGGTGGGGTACATCATCGCCGGGATCAAGCGCGTGGCGGACACGCGCTCCGGCGACACCATCTACGACGCGGACAACCGGGCAAGCGAGGGGATCCCCGGCTTCCAGGAGGTGAAGCCGATGGTGTTCGCGGGGATCTACCCCACGGACAGCGAGCAGTACGAGGAGCTGCGCGACGCGCTCGCCAAGCTGCAGCTCAACGACGCCTCCCTCACCTACGAGCCGGAGACGTCGCTTGCGCTGGGCTTCGGCTTCCGCTGCGG
>JAUJMI010000103.1 GCA_030446945.1 Longimicrobium sp.
ATTCCGCGAAGCGCGTCGCTCAGGATCACAAAACGAAACGGCCGGTGATGCGGCGCGGGCTGTCCCCTGTCCCCTGTCCCCTGCTGTTCCCCATTCCCCATTCCCCATTCCCCATTCCCCATTCCCCATTCCCCATTCCCCACCCGCTTCCCTTCCACCCCGCCGCGGCGCGTGGTATCTTGCCCCGCATGCCGAACCCCCTGGAGCCCCGCCCGTGACGCTCGTGCTCGAAGTTCCGCCGACGCTGGACTCCGACGCCTTCGACCGTTTGGTGGAAGGCGCGGAAGGCGCGGGCGAAGAGCGCCTGCTGGTGGACGCCCGCCACGTCCGCTTCGCCGATCCGTACGGGATGGTGGGGCTGCTGGCCGTGGGCGAGCACTACGGCACTCCCGAGCAGCGCCCAATCCTGCACCTCCCCACCGCGCCCGAGGTCACCGGGTATCTGGCGCGCATGGGGTTCCTCTCGGCCGCCGAGCACGTCTTCGAGCTGCACAATGTGCCCAAGGGGCGGCGTGATGGGCCGTCGGTGCTCCTCCCCATCACCGTCATCGACACCCACGAGGACGTCCACGGCGTCATCGACGTGCTGAACGAGGGGCGCATCTCGTCGGTCCTCAGCGAGCAGCTCGGCTACTCGCGGGCGGACGCCATCGGCTTCAGCATGCTCCTCTCGGAGGTGTCGCAGAACATCATCGAGCACGCGGACGCGCCCGGGTGGGTTTCCATCCAGACGTACGACTGGAGCCGGCGCAGGGTGGGGCGGCGCGTGGCGGTGATCGCGGTGATGGACCTGGGGATCGGCTTCCAGGGGTCGCTGCAGCGCGAGCACTCCGCGCGCTTCGGCGAGCGCTGGGGCGACGCGACGGCGCTGGAGGCGGCGTTCATCCACGGCGTCACCCGCTTCCGCGATCCGGGGCGGGGGCAAGGGCTCAAGCAGATCCGCAAAAAGGTGGGGCGCTGGGGAGGGAAGATCGCCATCCGCAGCGGCACCGCCCGCATCGCCGACGTGCCGGAGTGGGACGACGGGGTGCCGATGGAAAAGGACCTGGCGCCCTTCCCCGGCGCGCAGATCCTGATCGTACTGCCGGCCAAGGACCCCGCGAGCCCGGCCCCCGAGCCGCCGCGCGCCCGCGCCGGCCTGCGCGCGCGTCCCTGACCGCGCCGGCACACACCTCCTGCACAGGCAATCATGAAGACCGCGACTTTCGAGACGAACAAGGGCACCTTCACCGCCGAGCTGTACGACCAGGACGCGCCCGGCACGGTGGCCAACTTCGAGAAGCTGATCCGCGACGGCTACTACGACGGCATCATCTTCCACCGCGTCATCCCCGACTTCGTGGTGCAGGGCGGTGACCCCATCACCAAGGGCCCCAGCGGCTTGAACGAGCGCGGCGTGGGGAGCGGCGGCCCCGGCTACACCATCGAGGACGAGCTGGTGGGGAACCCGCGCCGGCACGAGCTGGGTGCGCTCTCCATGGCGCACGCGGGGGCGAACACGGGGGGGAGCCAGTTCTTCATCGTGCTGAGCGAGGCCAACACGCGCCACCTGAACGGAGTGCACACGGTGTTCGGCAAGGTCACGCACGGGATGGACGTGGTGAACCAGATCCGCGCGGGCGACCGCATGGAGCGCGTCACCGTCGCCGACGACGCACAGGCTTGAGGGTGGGGGCGCAGGCTCTCCGCATGCAGCCGCACCCTTTTGCGCCGCGCCGCTCGGTGACGTCGCTCTTCAGCAACCTGGTGACCCGGCCCACGGGCCGGGCGATCCGCACCGGCGTGGAGAGCCAGCTGGCGGAAATGGAGGCGGGGCCGTCGCTCTGCCTCTCGATCCTGGACTTCTCGCAGGTCCGCATCCTGGACTACTCCTGCGCGGACGAGATCGTGGCCAAGCTCCTCCTCCGCTTCCTGGGGGAGGAGCGCCCGGCCGAGGCGTACTTCGTCGTTCGCGGCGTCCAGGAGCACCACGTGGAGGCGATCGAGGCCGTTCTCGAGCGCCACGACCTCATGCTGGTGGCGGAGGACGACGCCGGATACGTGCACCTCCTGGGCGGCGCCAACCCCGTGCACCGCGTGACCTGGGACGCCCTCGCCCGCCGCGGCCGCGCCACCGCCGGCGAGCTGGTGGAGGAGACCGGCCTGGCCGAGGAGGCCATCGCCGCCACCTTTACCGGCTTTGCGCTGCAGCGGGTGGTGGTGCGGCATCCGGATGGCACGGTGTCGCCGCTTTCGGCGCTGCTGGGGGATGATGGCAGTGAGTGAAGGCAGGGGAACGGGGAACGATAGGGGAGCAGGGACGGTTTTCCACACTCACGCACTTACGCACTAACGCACTCCTATGACGGGTCCCTCAACGCGCGCCGTGCACGCCGGCGGGCCGCCGGCCGAAGAAGGTGGGCCGGTGGTGAACCCCATCGTTCCGAGCACGACATTCTACAGCGATCCGTCGTCGGGCGGGGAGGTGCTGTACACGCGGTACGTGAACGGGCCCAACCACCTGGCGCTCGCCGAAAAGCTGGCTTCGCTGGAAGGCGGCGACGATGCGATCCCGGTGGCGAGCGGGATGGCGGCCATGGCGTGCGCCCTCCTCTCCTGCGTCCGGGCCGGCGACCACGTTTTGGCGACCGATGCCATCTACGGCGGGACGCGCGTGCTGCTGGAAGACGAGCTGTCCCGGCTGGGGATCGCCACGACGTTCGTGGACCTCACGGAGCCGGCATGGGAGCGCGCCTTCCGCCCCGAGACCCGCGTCGTGCTGGGGGAGTCGCCCTCCAACCCTCTCCTGCGCGTCCTGGACCTGCGCGCCATCAGCGACGCGGCCCACCGGCGCGACGCGGTGGTGATCGTGGACGCCACCTTTGCGTCGCCCATCAACCTGCGCCCGCTGGAGCATGGGGTGGACCTGGTGATGCACAGCGCCACCAAGTACCTGGGCGGGCACAGCGACGTGACCGCCGGCGTGCTGGTGGGCTCGGATGCGCGCATCGCGGCGGTCCGGGAGCGGGCGCGGGTGTGGGGTCCGCTCCTCGACCCGCACGCCTGCTGGCTCCTGGAGCGCGGGCTGAAGACGCTCGCCCTGCGCATGGAGCGTCACAACGCCAACGGGATGGCCATCGCGCGCTGGGCCGAGGCGGAGCCGGGGATCGCGCGCGTGCACTACCCCGGCCTCGCCACGCACCCCGACCACGATCTCGCGGCGCGGGTGCTGGACGGCTTCGGCGGAATGCTGGGGATGGAGCTGGAGGGCGGGGGAGAGGCGGCGACCCGGTTCATGCGCGCGCTGCGGCTCGCCAAGGCGGCGCCCTCGCTGGGCGGCGTGGAGACGCTGGTCTCCGAGCCGCGCCACACCTCGCACGTCTCCCTGACCCCGGAGGAGCGCGCCTCCCATGGGATCCGCGACGGCTTCGTGCGCCTGTCGCTCGGCATCGAGGACCCCGAAGACCTGATCGCCGACTTCGCGCAGGCGCTCCAGGCGGCGGGCGTGTCCACGGCTGTCAGCGCTTGACTGAGACACGCTGTCGATGTTGCAAGGGAATCCAGGGAAGCGATGACCATCCATCCGGATGAGCACGACATAGCGGTGATCGGCGCGGGGCCGTGCGGACTGGCGGTGGGGGTGGCGGCGCGGCAGGCGGGGCTGAGCTGCCTCCACTTCGACCGCGGGGCCATCACGCAGGCGATGCTGGACCATCCCACCTACGTAACCTACTTCAGCGGGCCAGAGAAGCTGGAGGTGGGCGGAATCCCCTTCACCACCTCGGGCGACAAGCCGTCGCGGCGCGAGGCGCTGCGCTACTATCGCAAGGTGGCGGAGTTCTACCGGCTGGACGTGCGCCAGTACGAGGATGTGCTGGACGTGGCGCGCGACGGCGGCGGCTTCGCGCTGCGCACCGTTGGGCGCGGGGGCGAGCACCTTCACCGCGCGCGCAACGTGGTGGTCGCCACCGGCTACTACGACAACCCGCGCCGCCTGGAGATCCCCGGCGCCGACCTCCCCAAGGTCAAGTACTACTTCGACGAGCCCTATCCCTACTGGAAACAGGACGTGGTGGTGGTCGGCGGCGGCAACTCGTCGTCGGACGCGGCGCTCCTCTGCTGGCGCGAGGGGGCGCGGGTGACGCTGGTGCACATCTTTGACGGGATCGACCGGGGCGTGAAGCCGTGGGTGCGCCCCGACATCGAGAACCGGATCACCGAAGGCTCGATCCCCGCCCTCTGGCGCCACCGCCTGATCGAGATCCGCCCCGACTGCGTCGTGGCCGAGAGCCTGGAGACGGGCGATCTCACCACCCTGCCCAACGACTGGGTGCTGGCGATGACCGGCTACGAGCCCGACCCGCGCCTCCTGCGTACCCTCGGCGTCACCATCGACGCGGTCACGGGGGTCCCCGTGCACGACCCCACCACCATGGAGACGGACGTCCCCGGCGTCTTCGTGGCCGGCGTGGTGGTGAGCGGGCACGACGCCAACAAGATCTTCATCGAGAACGGCAAGCTGCACGGCCCGCTGATCGCGGCGACGGTGGCGGAGCGGTAGGCGGGAGGGCCCTCACCCCCGGCTCATTACACTCGCCTGCCCCCTCTCCCGATAAACAGGAGAGGGCTGCGCCCTCACGTTGTCGGGAGAGAGGGCGAATTCGGCGCACCGCGCCGTTGCCGGCGTATGGGCGCGATTCATCGCGCCCATGTTCACGGGCTGCCGCGCCGCCTGTTGCTGCGCCCCCGATCCCGTAGGGGCGCGATTTATCACCCCCGCCCTCCCCGGCCCCCGCCCCACGCACAGATCCCGTAGGGGCAGACCTGCGTGTCTGCCCGCCCTTGCCCCTGCCTTGACCTTTGCCCCTCAGACCGACCCTGTTCTGGCCGTGCCACGTGGCTGCACGTGACCTCCGCCGCGCCGGTCCGCGCACCCCGCGCCGATACACGCGTGCGCCCCTCCCCCCAGGTAGTTATTCGGGGAGGGGCAGCGAGGTGACGGGCGGGGAGAGGGCCCGCCGCAGCGCCGCCGTATCCGTCTTCGATGCGTGGCGCGGGTCGCGGGGGATGGCGCGGAACGCGCGCAGCTCGTCGACGGGGATGGGGGCGAGGGCGGCGATCAGGCGCTCGCGATCCCTCGCGGACAGCGTGCCGGAGGCGGTCTCCACGCAGAGGACCGCGCGCTGGCCGCGCCCGCCGTCCGCAATGCCGAGGTAGGCGGCATGGCGGACGCCCTCCACCTGGAGCGCGCGGACTTCGGCGGCGCCGCCCCACCACACGCGGCCGTCGCGCTGCACCCGCTCGGCGATGCGGCCCATCAGCCAGAGGCGGCCCTCGCCGTCCAGCCAGGCGGCGTCGCCCGTACGGTGCCAGACGCGGCCACCGTCGTGGATCTTGTTGCGCAGCTCGGCTATGGGATCGTTGAGGTAGCCGGCCAGGACGTGCGCACCGGCCACCGCCACCTCGCCCGTCTCGCCGCGCGCGACCTCCCACCCCGCCATTTCCGTGATCGGCCCGTCGTGTGGGCGAAGGATCTTGACCTCCACCTCCGGCACGGGGCGGCCGACGCAGATCCCCTCTGCCGCGCCCCGCATGACGGCGAGCATGTCGCGCGCTTCGATGCCGGAGATGGGCTCGGCCTCGCTGCTGCCGTAGACGACGCCCACCGTGCCGACCGCGACCGAGGTGAGAAGGCGCGCGAGCGGGGGGTGCACGGGGGCTCCGCCGGTGAAGAGCCTGCGCAGCGGTATACGCTCGCCAGTCTCCGCGCACCAGCGGGCGAGGCGCTCGTAGAATGCGGGCGAGCCGCTGCTGGTGGTGACCCCCTCCGCGATCATCTGCCGGTGGATGCGCGCGGGGTCGACGTGGGCGGGGCGGCGCGGGTCGAAGTCGGGGAGGACGCTGGGGATGCCGCTCGCCAGGTTGTTGAGGACGAAGACGGGGAGGGTGGGCATGTCCACGTCGTCTTCGCGCGGGCGCAGGTGGTGCGCGAGGGCCAGGTGCTGCGCCCAGAGAAAGCTGTGCGACCGGGCCGCCGCTTTGGGCGTGCCGGTGCTTCCCGTGGTGAGGGTGACCAGCGCGGGCGCGCCGTCATCGACCCTCGCCGGGTCGGTCGGGGTGGCGCTTTCGTGGCGGCGCAGCGACAGGAGGCGCGTCCCCGCCGTCAGGTGCACGGGGATGCGGCGGATGGCCGGGCTCACCAGCCTCAACAGCTGCGCTTTGGGGGTGCCGATGAACATCTTTGGGGACGCCACGCGCACGGCCGCGTCCAGCCGGCGGCGGTCCGCCCACGCATCGACGAAGACGGCCGTGGCGCCGCAGTGAAGCGTCGCCAGGAGCGCCACGTACAGGTCGGGGGAGAGGGGGACGAAGAGGAGGACCGAATCGCCCGGCCCCAGGCCGCGGCGCGCCAAGCCGGCGCCCAGCGCGCGCACCCGGCGGTCCAGCTCGCCGAAGGTGAGGCGCAGCCCGCCATTGTCCACGATGGCGGCACGGTCGGGGTGCAGCGCCGCTCGCTCCGCCAGCCGCGCGGCGATGTTCACGGGGTCCATTCGTAGAGCGCGTAGCGGCGGAACACGTCCGCCGTCTGGCGCGAGATGCCGACCGACGCGTTCTGCACGTGCATCAGCGCGTGGATCACCTCCGTGTACCCCCGCTCGTGCGCCAGCCGCCGGATCTCGTCACTGAGGAAGGTGCCGAGACCCAGGCCGCGCGCGCCCTGTGCGGACGCCAGCGTCTTGAGGACCACCCTCGTGCGCCGCCCCACGGACGTGGTGAGGAGGTCGGGGAAGGCGAAGACATAACCCAGGAGCCGGCCCTCTTCGTCCTGCGCCAGCCGCACCAACTCGGGGTCCAGAAGCGGGCGTAGCGGGGCGTAGCGCGCGCGGAACTCGGCGAAGGAGATCGGCGAGTAGTACAGGTTCTCCGCGAACGCCTCCACCGTGACGGCGTAGAGCGCCTCCAGCTCCTCGTCGAAGCGGTCCGGGCGGAGCGCGCGCACGGCGACGCCTCGCGCGCGCAGCCGTTCCGGCGCGGCGGCAGCGCGCGGATCGGGGGTGGACAGATCGGTCACGCGCGCGCTCTCGTACCACGCCGCCACGCGGAAGCCGGCCGCCGTGAAGTCGTCCACGTACTCCGCCGGGTTTGTCGGCTCGGATAGGAAGGGCGGCGCAGCGCCGGGGAGTGCGAGGCGATAGCGGGCCCAGGTGCTCCCGTTGATGGGGCCGAGGACGCGATCCACGTCCGGCAGCACGCGGAGCGCCTCCGCCAGGATTGCGACACCCGCCGCGCGCTCCGTGGCTTCGTAGTGCCCGATCATCCCCGTGCGGCCCGGTGCGCCGTGCAGCCCATCCGCGGTCGTGAGGGCGCAGCGCGCGACAGGCTCGTCGCCACGCCACGCCATCAGGCAGCGCGCGCCGCCGGGGACGGGCTCTTCGGCGAGAGGATAGCCGACGCGCTCGCGGACGACAGCGAAAGCGGGGTCCTCCGGGGCGGTTTCCTCGATGCGAAGATCGTGCGTCATCGAGCCGTGCCGCGCGTGGCGGGGCGGTCGCGGCCCAGGAGGAGGAGGGCGGGAAGGAGGAAGAGATCGGCGAGCGCCGCGCCCGCGATGGAGACAGAGGCCACGATCCCGAACGACGCGATCGAGCGGGAGGCGGAGGTGGCGAGCACCGCGAATCCGAGCGCCAGCACCAGCGACGCGTACACGACCGCGCGCCCCGTCTCGCGGCAGGTGCGCCCGACCGCCTCCTCGCGCGACGCGCCCTCCGCCCGCGCTTCGCGGTAGCGGAAGAGGAAGTGGATGGTGTCGTCCACCGAGATCCCCAGCACGATGGCGCCGATCGTGGCCGTGGCGATGTCGAGCGGGATCCCGGTCCATCCCATGATCCCGAACACCATCGCCACAGGGAAGAGGTTGGTGGGGATCGCGGCCAGCGTGAGCGGCAGAGAGCGCAGGAGCACCCCAACCATCGCGAAGACGATCACGGTGGAGATGGCGAGCCCCCACACCGTGCCGCTCACCACGTAGTCGACGATGCGCAGGTAGAGCGGCAGGTAGCCGGAAGCGTGCAGCGTCGCCGCGCCGCCGAGCGCGCTCCGCCCCTCGGCCTCCAGCGCGTGCTGAGTGCGGGCGATGCGGCGCGTGCTCGTCATCGGCACGAAGGCGGTGATGCGCGCTTCGTTGCCATCCTCGGTGAGGTACCCGCCGCCCGGCTCGATGCGGCGCGCGGCCGCCAGCTCGGCCACGCCAAAGGTGCGCGCCACGTCCGGCCGCCGCTCCACGCGGCGCTGCCAATCGCCCAACGCGCGCAGCACCGCGGTGTCCAGCACCGCCTTGCCGGCGGCCGGCCGCACGACGAACTCCAGTGGCGTGTAGAAGCCGGAGTTTCGCTCGATCCAGCGGCTGTCGGTGCGCGCGACGTGGCCGGCGGGGAGCAGCTCGAGCGTGAACGTGTCCGCCCGCACGCGCGCCGCGCCCACCAGCAGGACCGCCGTCACCGCCGCGACACCCGTGAGGACCTGCCAGCGCCAGCGCGGGTGCGCCCTGGCCAGCGCCGCAAGGGTGCGGTCGATGACGCCCCCCGCCACGCGTTCCGGCGGCGGCTGGAGGTCCCAGATGGCGAGCGCGGCGGTGCCCACCAGCAGCGTCAGCATCCAGCCGATCATCATCGCCGCGGCGGCGGCGAGGCCGAGGTCGCGGATCGCCGGCATGCGCGAGCTGGCCAGCGCCAGGAACCCCGCCGCCGTCGTCAGCGCGGTAAAGAGGTTGGGGAGCGCCACCCACGCCGACGCGCACGCCACCATCTCGCGCCGTGGCTCGCCGGGCGCGAGCGCGCGCCGTTCGGTGTAGTAGTGGGAGATCAGGTGGATGGCGTCGGAGAGTCCGATCACCAGCACCAGCATGGGGAGGATGGAGGTCACCTGCGTGAAGGGGCGCCCGGTGAGGGTGAAGAGCCCCATCGTCATCACCGAGACCACCACCGGCGGCACGATGGCGATGGCGACCGCCAGCCATCGACGCAGCGCGAGCCATAGGAGGACCGCCATCACCCCGAACGCGATCCCCAGGTAGATGCCGCTGTCCCGGATCGTCTGCCGGTTGAGCGCATCGTACACCACTCCTATCCCGGCGTAGTGCGGCGCCCGCTCCGCGCCCAGCGTGCGGATGGCGCCCGTGCGGATCTCGTCCATGATCCGCCCGCGCACCGCGTCGATGTCCGGCCGCGCCGAGATGTGCGCCAGCAGCACCACCGTCCGCCCGTCCTCCGAGATGAGCCCCGCGCGGCGCAGGTAGGCGCGCGCTCCGGTGCCGGTGCCGATCGTGTCGGCGAGGGCGCCGGGGGAGAGCACCTGGTCCACGCCCTCCACCCGGCGCAGCGCATCGGCGGCGCGGCGCTGCACCGCCCGCTCCTCGGCCGCGAGCGCGTCACCGGGAGCGTGGTAGGCGACGGCGACCACCTCGTCGTTGCCGAAGCGCCGCACGAACTCGCGGTAGCCGCGCAGCGCCGGGTCGTCGCGCACGAACCAGACGGCGAGGCTGTTGTCCGGCCGCAGCGCCCCCGCCGCCGTGGCCAGCGGCGCCACCGCCGCCAGCAGCACCAGCAGCGTGCGCCAGGGATGCGCCGCGACCGCGCGCAGGACGCGGTGCAGGTAGGAGTCCGAGGACATCGAGGAGGAGTGCGGGATTCAGCGGAGGGGCGGGTCTCCAAAGATGCGGAGAGTGGTGCGGCGGGCGCAACTCGGACCGGCGTCGCGGCGTCCGGGTGCGCCGTCAGGTCACGTGCGCGCGCGGGACGTACCCACGCACTACCAGCGCGTCAAAAACCTGCACCTGCTTCCTGAACGGAGCGCCAAGCCGCACCAGCCTCCACGCCTCCGCGGGGCTGCGGAGTGAAGGCGACGACCGACGCCGTAGCGAACCGGCCCCCGGGCCGCGGTCCGTGCGGGCCTGGGCGATGAACACGGGCCAGTGGGGAGCCGGCGGCATGGATCGCTTCCTTCACT
>JAUJMI010000104.1 GCA_030446945.1 Longimicrobium sp.
CCTGCACGACGTGGGGAAGATCGGCCTCCCGGACTCGGTGCTCAACAAGCCGGGAGACCGCTCAGCCCGGCCGAGCTGGAGCTGATGGAGGGTCACCCCGCGGCCGGCTCGCGCATCCTGGAGCCGCTGATCGACGACCCGCTGGTGATCGGCGTGGTGCGCTGGCACCACGAGCGGTGGGACGGGCACGGCTACCCGGACGGGCTGGCGGGCGACCGCATTCCCGCTGGCCGCACGCGTGCTGGCGGTGGCCGACACGCTGGACGCCATGACTTCCGCCCGCGCCTACCGCGAAGCACTCCCCTGGAGGCCGCGGTGGCCGAGATCAGGCGCTGCTCCGGCGCGCAGTTCGATCCCGCCGTAGTGGCCGCCTTCGAGGCGGCCCTCCCCGTGCTCCACGCGCACTTCCGCGCCCACGGCGCCGCGCTGCGCGATCGCTAGCGTCCCGTCCGGATTCGCGACGGCGTACAGAAGCGGGACGCCGCCGCGCTCCCGCCCGGCCCCTCCGTGCCGGCGCAAGCGCATGCCGTGCGACCACCTACGCCACGAATCGGCATCGGCACGCTCCCTGCCTTTGTGGGGTGCGCGGAGACCCGTCCGCCTCCCCCGCATCGACCGGACGCCGATGTTCTCCACGTTGCACCCGCAACCGCGCAACATCCTGGCACGCCGCCCCACCGCGCCACCGCATTGCCCCACGATCCGCTCCTGGCGTCCGAGCAGCTCCGCGACTGCCGCATCATAGGTGGCGGACGACGACCCGGGCGTCTCCTGGCGCGCGCCGGCTACCGGCGCGTGTGGTTCGCCACGCGCAGTGGCGAGGTGGCGCCGCTTTGCGCGGAGGTCGGCCCGGACCTGGTGATCGTGGATCTGCGCATGCCGGACCGGCACGGCTTCGAGGTCGTAAAGGAAGTGCGCGCGATCGTGGGCGTCGCCGTGCCCATCCTGGTGGTCACCGGCGAGGAGTGGGCGTCGCTGGTGCAGCCGGCGCTGGCGTGCGGCGCGCGACTTCCTATCCAAGCCGTTCGAGCCGGGGGAGGCGTTGCTGCGCATCCGCGCAACCTGCTGGAGGTGCGCACCCTCCACACCCAGTCGGTGGCCGCCGCCGAGGCGCGCTACTGCTCGCTGGTGGAGGACGCCACCGACGCGATCTGCCGCACCGACACGCGCGGCGTGGTGACCACGGCAACCCCTCGGCGCGCGCGCTGCTGGGAGTGGGGATCGTGGGGTGCGGCGCCGCCGAGATGGTGCGCCAGGACCTTCGCGGCGAGGTGCGCGAGTTCTACTGCACCCAGTTCCGCGACCGCATCCCCAGCACCGTGCGCCAGGTGCCGCTGGTGGCGGAGGGCGCCGAGCACTGGCTGGAGCAGCGGGCTGGCGGTGGACGGGCGGGTAGTGGGGCTGAGCGGGATCGCCCGAGACGTCACACAACGCCGGGCGCATGAGCGACTCCAAGGACGAGCTGATCTCGCTGGTGAGCCACGAGCTGCGCGCCCCGCTCACCGCCATCCGCGGATCGCTGGGGCTGCTGCACGGTGGGGTGCTGGCGAGCTACCCCGAGCGCGCCGCGCGCATGGTTGCACTGGGCGCTGCCGAATTCCGAGGGGCTGGGGCGGCTGATCGACAACATGCTGGACCTGGAGAAGATGGCCTGCGGCAAGCTGGAGATCGAGCGGCGCCCCTTCTCGATTCGCCAGATCGCGAACGACGCCATCGACACCGTGCGCCCCCTGCTGGAGCAGGCCGACCTCCTGCTGGTGGCCGACCTCCCCGACGTGGCGGTGAACGCGGGCCCCGACCGCATCGCGCAGGTGCTCACCAACCTGGTGTCGAACGCGGCAAAGTACTCGCCGCGGTGCGGCGCCGTGTGGTGCGCGGGGAGGTGGCGGGGGCCGACCTGCGCGTGCAGGGGCGCGGCATCCCCGCGGCCACGCTGGAGTCGATCTTCGAGCGCTTCCAGCAGGTGGACTCGTCCGACAGCCGCGACAAGGGCGGCACCGGGCTGGGGCTGCCCATCTGCCGCAACATCGCGGGACTGCACGGCGGCAGCATCTGGGCGGAGAGCGTGCCCGGAAAGGGCAGTACTTTTCACTGTTCTCCTCCCGAGCGCGGTGGCGGAGGACCCTCTGCGGGAGTGATGATGGCGCAAACGGTGCGGCGTAGCACGCCGCGGCCCGGAACACGCGCCGCGCCTCGTTGTATGGGAAGCATGCGCGTGCACGCCGGGTGCGCCGTACCTCCCCCCGACCGGTTCTGTTTTGGGCACGATCGACCATCCGCAACGCCTCTCCGCGCTGGAGCTCCTGGGCCTGATGGACTCGCCGGCCGAGGCGTCCTTTGACCGTTTAACCCGCCTGGCCGCGCGGCTGATGAACGCGCCGGTCGCGTTGGTGACGCTCCTGGACGGCGACCGGGAGTACATCAAGAGCTGCGTGGGGATGGATGGGGCGGCGGGGCGTGCCACGCCGGTTTCCCACTCCTTCTGCCGACACGCGGTGGAGGCCGGGAGGCCGCTGCTGGTGGAGGACGCGGTCGCGGACCCGCGCGTGCGCGACACCCCGGCCGTGCGCGAGCGGGGGGTCCGCTCGTATGCCGGGTACCCGATCCGCACGCCCGACGGCCACGTCCTGGGCACCCTCTGCGTCGTCGACTTCCACGCGCGCACCTGGAGCGACGACGAGCAGCAGGTGCTCGCCGACCTGGCCGACGCGGCGACCACCGAGATCGCGCAGCGCGTGCACCTCGCCGAGCAGGCGCGGAGCGAGGCGCACTATCGCCGGCTGGTGAGCACCTCGCCGTACGCCATCTACGCGCTGGACGCGGAGGGGCACTTCGTGGAGCTGAACCGGGCGGGCGAGGCGCTTCTGGGGCGCGAGAGCCAGACCGTCCTCGGCAGCTACTTCGGCGCCATCATCGCTCCCAAAGACCTCCCCGCCGTCGAGCGCGTCTTCATCGACCTCCTCACCGGCGCCACCGACAAGGCGCTGATGGAGATGGACCTGATGCGTCCGTCGGGTGAGCTTCGCCGCGTCTGCGTAACCGCCACCGCGATCCGCGAAGACGGTCGCGTGACGGGCATCCACGGCATCGGCCGCGACACCACGGACGAGCAGGTACTCCTCGGCGAGATGAAGCTCCTCCACCTGGCACTCGGCAACCTGTCGCAGGGGGTGAGCATCACCGACGAGCGTGGGCGGGTGATCTTCGTGAACCGCGCCTTCACCGATATCCTGGGGATCGCCTCGGCGGCGCACGCGCAGTCGTACGTGGACGCCCTCGTCCCCGACGCCGAGGGGGGGCAGGAGGAGGAGATCGCCGAGGGCGTCCGCGACGCGGGCGAGTGGAGCGGGCTGGTCTGGCGCCGGCGGATGGACGACGGGCGGCGCGTTCCGCTCGACCTGTTCGTGTCGGCGGTGGACTGCGCGGAGGGGGGCGGGCGCTGCTTCTTCACCATCGTGCAGGACGCAGCCGAGCGGCTGGAGCGCGAGCGGCACCTGCGCCGCGCCGAGCGGCTGGCCGGGCTGGGGACGCTGGTGGGGGGCGTGGCGCACGAGCTCAACAACCCGCTGACGGCCATCAAGGGCTTCACCGCGCTGATGCTGATGGACCCGCGCACGCTGGAGGACCTCGAGGCGCTGGAGGTGATGAAGCGCGAGGCGGATCGCGCCGCGCAGATCGTGGCCAACCTGCGCCGCTTGGCGCGCGACACGCAGGAGGAGGACACGCCCCGCACGCGGGTGGACCTCAACAACGTGATCGGCCACATCCTGCAGGTGCGCGGCTATTCGCTGGGCACGCACAACATCGAGGTGGGCACGGAGCTGGACGCCGCGCTCCCCGCCATCATGGCCGACCGCGGGCAGATGGAGCAGGTGCTCCTGAACCTGGTGGTCAACGCGGAGCAGGCGCTCGCCGGCCGCCCCGAGCCGCGCATCACCCTGCGCACCCAGGGGGGCGAGCGCGGCGTGTCGGTGTACGTGGTGGACAACGGGTCCGGCATCCCGCCGGAGACGCTGGAGCGCATCTTCGATCCCTTTTACACCACCAAGGCGCCCGGCGAGGGCACCGGCCTCGGCCTGGCGCTGGTGCACGGGATGGTGGCCGACCACGGCGGGCGCGTGCACGTGGAGAGCGTGCCGGCCGAAGGGACCACCTTTCGCATCGACTTCCCCGCCGCCGAGGAGGGGAAGGCCGAGCCGCCCCCCGCGCGCGAAACGCGCAACGCCGCCGCCGAGACGCTGCGGGTGCTGGTGGTGGACGACGAGGACAGCATCCGCCGCACCCTCTCGCGCTACCTGGCCCGCCGCGGCCATAGCGTGAGCGTCGCGGCCGAGGGCGGCGAAGCGCTCCGCATCCTGGAGTCGGAGGGCGGCTTCGACGTGATCCTCTCTGACGTGCGCATGCCCGGGCTGAGCGGCGACCGCCTGCACGCCCGCCTGCGCGAGCGCGGCGACGGGATGGACCGCCGCCTCGTATTCATGAGCGGCGACGCCCTCGGGGACCAGACGGCGAACGCCCTCTCCACCTGCGAGGTGCCGGTGATCCTGAAGCCCTTCGACATGGAGACAGTCGCGCATACGGTGGAGGCGGTGGGGCGCTCCGGCACCTGACGGCCGCGGCACTCGGAAGCCAGCGGAGGCCCGGGGAGATCTTCTCCCCGGGCCTCCGCTTTCTCTATCGCTGACGGTGGACGGAAACTGGACGCCTGCCCCGAAACTGTCCCGCGGGGCGGATTCTCCGCGCCAACCGCACAACCCGTTCAGTTAATAGACGCCCGCCGGGATGCGTCACACTCTGTAAACCGTTGATGGGATGATGCTTAGCTCAACAGCGGCTGCGGTCCGCTCCTCGCTTTTGCAACGACTCGCCGGACCCACTTTTTCCGCGAGTCGCGAATGCGTACCCTGCCGCTCTTCACCGCAATCCTCCTCCTCGTCTCTCCGCTCGCGGCGCGTGCGCAGAGCGCCGGCCGTGCGATCGGCGTGAGCGCGACAGTGATCGCGGCGGAAGAGCTCAAGGTCGCGTCCGTACTGGGCGCCGCGGCCGGCACCGAGCAGGTCCGCGTGGAGCGCACGCGCGGCGGCGCCACGAGCCTCTCGGTGCCCCTGGTCCTGACGCACCGCGCGCGGCCGGTCGTCTCCCTGCAGCAGCGCGCCGGCGACCCCGCGTGTGAGCTCCTCGCCGCGGACGGCGCGCGCACGGACGCGGGCTGGGGTACGCGCCTCCGCTGCACGGCCCGCCCCGGCGGCGCTCCCCAGTGGGCCCGTGTCCTGATCGTCCCCAACACCTGAGTGCCCCTTTCTGCCATCCTGACGAGGGAGCCGCTTCACCGAACTCGGCCGCTTCGCTCCACGCGTAGTCCGCTGAAGACGAAAGGGCGGTGCAGCGCTGCGCTCAGGAAGACAGGATGAGGGGAGGACGCCGCCGGGCAGACGTGGGTTTCTCCGCGCGCCCCCGCACCGCCGCGCGCGGGGAGGGGCCAAGTGCACCAAACGGCTTCTTCGGTGTCGCCCGGAGTTCCACGCCGCGTTCACCCTGATGCCGGACCACCGGATGCATCTGCGCGTCGGGCAGCGTGCCGAACCCGGCACTCCCGCCACGTCGGTGTGTCGCGACGGCGGCTTGAACAAACCCGATTGTCCACTCGCCCCGCTTTCCCGAGCCACGCGCGCGGGCGGAGTCTCCCCGCACCGGGCGCATCGCCCGGCCCGGAAGCCCCGCATCACGGTGGAGCGGCAGCCTGTTCATCGGACTTCCATCCACATGTAAAAGGTCAATTCCGCGAGCGGAGAACGAGGTGCCCCTGTAACACCAAACGTGTCTGCCCCCACACGGCCGAGCGAACAATCCCGGAGATGGTCAGAGCTTTTACGGTCGCTGCGTAACAAATCCATCGGAAAGTGCGCGGTCGCTCGACCGTGGGCCCATCGGATGTGCCCGGTTTGCTGGGAGCGGCGTGACAGAAGCGGGCTGTAGTTGCGCGAGGAACACTCGGGAGCTGCGGCGCCAACCCCGCGCCATCCAATCCGGTGGACTGGCGTATGCCGTATTATGTCGACAGTATCGATTTCGTGCCGGGAGGCTCTCTGGCAGCCCGCCCGAAGTGCTCGAACACGATCCGACGAGCGCCTCAAAAGGGACCGAGTGCCCGATCTGTCGGTCTCTTGCGGCGGCGGAAAAATGACTTTTGAAGAGCAAAGAGCCGCGCCGGGGGCGCGGGCGGAACGGGCGCGATGAAGCTGATCGCGGTGGTGGAGGACAACGCGGACAACCGGCTTCTGCTTCAGGCGCTCCTCTCCGAGGTGTACCGTGTAGCGGAATACGAGAGCGGGCCGGAAGCGCTGGACGGAATCCGCGCCGAACGGCCTGACCTGGTGCTCCTGGACATCTCGCTCCCCGGGCAGGACGGCGTCAGCGTTCTGCGTGAGATCCGCGCGGACGACACCCTGCGGAGTCTGCCGGTGGTGGCGCTCACGGCGCATGCCATGTCGGGCGATCGCGAGCGGCTCCTGGGCCTCGGCTTCGACGAGTACGTAGCCAAGCCGATCACCGACGAGGAGCACCTCCTCGTCGCGATCGCACACCAGCTCGCCCCGTGAGTGCGGAGCGACGATGAAACCGCGCCGCGCAACCGTGGGGGAGATTGGCCGTAGTGCCGCCAGCAACCCGCGACGCGCCCGCTTCGCCGGGCGCGCAGCAGGGGTGCCCGCGGCGGGAGCGCTCCTCCAGCGCGGTAGCGGCGTGTACCGAGAATTCCAGCGGGTGCAGCACGATGAATCCCCGCCGGAGGTAATCGTCACCGCGTTGGAGCTAGACACGGGCGAGCTGCACACAGTCGGACGCGAAGCGGTGGTGCTCCGTAGGAATGGACAGATGGAGGAGGAGCTGCGTGCCGTCGTCCGGAGATGCGGCGAACACCCGGCGTCCTCGCGCCGGCAGGACGCGAGGGACGGCTCCCACCTCCGCGAGCCCGGAGAGCGATGAACGGCACCTACGATCCGACCCTGGTCGTACTCTCGATACTCATCGCGACGTTCGCTTCGTACGTCGCGCTCGACCTCGCGAACAGCGTCACAGTGGCAAGGGGCCAGGCTCGGCTGGCCTGGCTGGCAGGCGGCTCGCTCGCAATGGGTACCGGCATCTGGAGCATGCACTTCATCGGCATGCTCGCTTTCCGAATGCCGGGAATGGCGATCGCCTACGATGTGCCGCTCCTTTTCCTCTCCGTCGCTATAGCCATCGCTGCGTCGGGTCTCGCTCTGTTCGTGATCAGCCGTCCGGCCATCACGGCGCGAACGCACGCCGGGGCAGCCCTCGCCATGGGAGTGGCGATCGCGGGGATGCACTACACCGGCATGTGGAGCATGCGGACCGGCAGCAGCATTCGCTGGAGCCGTCCGCTCGTGGCCACCTCCATCGCCATCGCGGTGGTTGCGTCCTTCGTCGCGCTCTGGATCGCGATCCGGTTCCGCATGGACCGCTCGGATCGCGGGCACCGGCTCAGGATGGTCGGGAGCGGCATCATGGGTCTGGCGATCACCGGCATGCACTACACGGCGATGGCCGCCGCGCGGTTCAGCCCGGGGGGTGGTGCGCTGCCCATCAGGGCCGAGGACGTGCTCGCCACCGGGGGGCTCGCGGTTGCGGTCAGCGGGACGACGATCCTGATCCTAATGATCGCGGTCGCGGGCTCCATTGTGGCGAGGGAGCTGGAACGGCGCGCGGCGCTTGGGCGGGAGATAGAGCGATTGTACGCGCAGGAGCGGGAGAGCGCCCAACAGTACCGGCTGCTTGCATCGATCGTTGAATCGTCCGACGACGCGATCGTGGGCAAGGACCTGGACGGCACGATCCTGAGTTGGAACGCGGGTGCCGAGCGCGTCTACGGCTACCGCGCCGACGAGGTGGTCGGGCGCTCCGCCGCCTTCCTGCTCGCGCCGGATCGGCCGGACGAGGAAGACTGGATCCTCCAACGCGTGCGCAGCCGCGAGCCCCTGGACCGGCTCGAGACGGTGCGGGTGCGAAAGGATGGGAGCCTGATCGACGTTTCGCTGACGGTCTCGCCCCTCACCAACGCGGGCAACGAGGTGGTGGGCGCCTCCGTGATCGCCCGCGACATCACCCTCAGCCGGCGCGCGCGGAAGGAGCTGGTGAGGGCCAAAGAGGAGGCGGAAGCCGCAAGCCGGGCGAAGAGCGACTTCCTCTCGCAGATGAGCCACGAGCTGCGCACACCGCTAAACTCCGTCATCGGCTTCGCCAACGTCCTGCGGAAGAACAAGGCCGGCACCCTGCGCGAGCAGGAGCTCGGCTATCTGGATCGGATCGCGGCGAACGGGAAGCACCTCCTGGGGTTGATCAACCAGATCCTGGACCTGTCCAAGATCGAGGCCGGGAAGATGGAGCTGGAGATCGCCCCCGTCGCGCTCGACGCGCTGATGCACGAGACGGTTGCGGCGGTGCAGGGTGCGGCGAGGCCGGGGGTGGAGCTGCGCGCCGCCGTCCCGGCGTCGCTGGCCCCGCTGGAGACGGACGGCGCAAGACTGAAGCAGGTGCTCATCAACCTGATCGGCAACGCCCTCAAGTTCACGGAGCGCGGAAATGTGACCGTGCGCATCGCGGGCGATCCCGTCACGGGGGCACCCGTCTTCATCGAGGTCGCGGACACCGGCATCGGGATCCCCGCGGACCGCCTGGAGGCGATCTTCCGGCCCTTTGAGCAGGCCGAAAGCGGCACCACCCGCAGGTACGAGGGCACCGGCCTGGGTCTCGCGATCTCGCGCTCCCTGTGCGAGCTGATGGGGTACAGATTGGAGGTGGAAAGCGTGGACGGCGCGGGGTCGACCTTCCGGGTGCACTTCGCCGCGGAGGGCCAGCCCGCAACGATAGCGGCGGCGGAGGCGGCGGTGCCCACGTTCGCCACGCCGCCGGAGGCCGAGCCGGCGGAACCGGCGGAACCGGCGAGGGGCGACATTCCGGGCCGGCTGGTGCTGGTGATCGACGACGAGACGGACGCGAGAATCCTGCTTACGCACCACCTGGAGGAGCTCGGCTGCCAGACCATCACCGCCAGCACCGGGGCGCAAGGGGTGCGGATGGCGCGCGAGTTCCGGCCGGAGCTGATCACGTTGGACCTTCTTCTCACGGGCACATCGGGGTGGGAGGTGCTGCGTACCCTCAAGGCGGACCCCGAGCTCCGCGACATCCCCGTCGTCATCGTGAGTGTTATCGCGGCGGAGAGCCGCGGGAGCGTGCTGGGCGCGGTGGAGGTGATCGACAAGCCGATCGAGCGCGATTCGCTGCGCGCGCTCCTGCGCAGGACCGTACGCCGGGATGCCCCCCGCGTGCTGGTGGTGGACGACGAGCCCGACGCGCGCGCGCTGCTCGCGGGCTTCCTGCGCGACGAGGGGGCCGAGATCCGCACCGCCGGCAGCGCGGCGGAGGCGCTGCAGCTGCTGGAGAGCTTCTCCCCCGACCTGCTCGTGCTGGACCTGCTGATGCCGGGGACTGACGGGATGGGGATGCTCCGGCTGCTGCACCAACGGGACGCATACCGGCACCTCCCCGTGGTCATCGTGACCGCCAGGGAGCTTTCAGCGGCGGAGCTTCACACTATTGGACGTGACGCGCTGATGGTACTCCGAAAGGACGGACAGCTGGAGGAGGAGCTGCGTGCCGTCGTACAGCGGCTCGGCGACTACACGGCGTCTTCGACCCGGGACGACAGGAGGGACATCTCCCACCCGCGCGAGCGACGGGACCGATGAACGGCACCTACAATCCGGCCCTGGTCGTACTCTCCATCATCATCGCCACGTGCGCTTCCTATGTCGCGCTCGACCTTGCGAACAGCGTCACCGTGGCCAGGGGACGGGCCCGGCTGGCGTGGCTGGCGGGTGGCTCGCTAGCGATGGGCAGCGGCATCTGGAGCATGCATTTCATCGGCATGCTTGCCTTTCGCA
>JAUJMI010000105.1 GCA_030446945.1 Longimicrobium sp.
TCGGGCACGTCCGCCGCCCGCAGCGCCACCCCGGCCACTCCGGCCAGTACCCCGAGCGCCGCCAGCGCCACGATCATCTCCAGCAGCGTGGTCCCCGCGCGCGCGGCGCACGGATGCGCGCCGCGGCGCTCCTCCGCGTCTGCGCGCCTCTGCGTGAGACCGCATCCAGCCATGGCCACGCGCATCATCCGGCCGGCCGCACGCTGTACACGGCCTGCAGCAGCGCCGCCGCCACCAGCGCCACCATTCCGCCGAACACCACGATCAGCGACGGCTCCAGCACCCGAACCGCCGCGCGCACGTGCCCCTCGGCGCGGGCGGACTCGATGCGGGCCACCTGCGCGAGCATCGGCACCAGCCGCCCGCTCTCCTCTCCGGCGCGGATCAGCCTCACGGCGGTCGGAGTGGCCGCCCCGGCCGCCTCCAGCGAAACGGCCAGCCCCGCCCCGCCCAGCACCGCCTCGCGCGCGTCGCCCACCCGCCGCGCGATGGCGGCATCGCCCGTGGCGCGCACCGCGCTCGCCAGCGCCGGCGCCATGGGAACGCCGCTCTCCAGCAGCGCCCCCAGCGCCGCGGCGAAGCGCCCCACCGCCCCCGCGCGCCGCGCCGGACCCACGGCGGGGAGCGCCAGGAGGAAGGCGTGCCACCGCTCGCGCCCCGCCTCGGTGGAGGTCCAGGCGTGGCCCAGAATGAGCCCGGCGATCGCCACGACCAGGGCGGGAAGCCACCCGGCGCGCGCCGCGGCGGCGGCGCCCAGCACCAGCCGCGCGGTGGGCGGAAGCCGCTGGCCCAGGTCCGCCAGGATGGTGGCGAAGCGCGGCAGCACGAAGCCCACCAGCAGGATCACCGACGCGGTGCCCGCCGCCGCCAGGATCAGCGGATAGGCGAGCGCGGCGCGGACGGCGCCGCGCGTCTCGGCGGCCGCCTCGGTGAGCTCGGCCGCGCGGGTGACGGCGGCGGAGAGCCCGCTGCCGCCCTCTCCCGCCTGCACCAGCCCCACCACCAGCGGCGGAAAGGCGACCGGCGCCGCGGCGAGGGCGGCGGCCAGCGACTTCCCCTCGCGCACGGCGGCGCGCAGCTCCGGGAGCGCGGGGCGCCACGAGGCGGGGACCAGGTCGTCCAGCGCCGCGAGCGAGCGGGCCAGCGGCAGCCCGCTCTCCAGCAGGGTGGCGAGCACGCGCAGCCCCACCGCCAGGTCGGCGGAGGAAAGCCCCGGGCGGTGCACCGCCGCGCCGCGCTCGGCGCGCAGCTCCAGCGGGAAG
Source organism: Longimicrobium sp. (assembly GCA_030446945.1). GTDB lineage: Bacteria > Gemmatimonadota > Gemmatimonadetes > Longimicrobiales > Longimicrobiaceae > Longimicrobium. The sequence goes on from JAUJMI010000105.1 coordinate 1,263, forward strand.
AGCCCGCGAGCGAAGAGCTGCTCGCGGGCGGCCTCGGGAGTCTCGGCGCGCACGGTGCCCTGCTCCAGGAGGCCGCTGGCGTGCGCGGCGCGGTACTGCCAGCTCGTCCCCTCGCTCACTGCGGGCGCTCCTCCCCCCACGAAGTGAGGTCGGCGTCCTCGCCAGTGCCCCCCTCGCGTCCGTCGCGCCCAAGGGTGAACAGGTCGTAGCCCGCGGGGTTGGCCCGGCCGGGGGAGAGGTACTGGTAAGGGCGGCCCCAGGGGTCCGCGGGGAGCGCGCGCTTCAGGTACGGTCCGCGCCAGTTGGGCGGCGGGTCGCCGGCGGAGGGCGCGGTGCGCAGCGCGGCCAGCCCCTGCTCGGTGGAGGGGTAGGCGTGGTTGTCCAGCCGGTACTGGTCCAGCGCCAGCCCCAGCATCTCGATCTGGCTGCGGGCGGCGCCCGAGTTGGCGTCGCTCAGGTTGCGTAGGACCTCGGGCCCCACCACCGCCGCCAGCACGGCGATGATGGCGAGCACCACAAGCATCTCCACCAGCGTGAACCCCGCCGCGGCGCGGCACCTATTCCTGGACCACACGAACGACCTCCTCCACGGTTGTCAGTTCCCGCGCCACCTTGTCCCACGCGTCCGCGCGCATCGGCGCCATCCCGCCGGCAAGCGCCCGCTCGCGCAGCTCGGATCGGGGGGCGCGGCGCACGATGGCGTCGCGCAGCACGTCGTCCACCTCCACCAGCTCGAACACCCCCAGCCGCCCCCGGAACCCCGTGCCGCGGCAGAGCGGGCACCCGGCGCCGCGCACGAAGCGGGGCGGAAGGGGGAGCCCGGCGCCCATGCGCGCGACCGCCTCGCGCGGGGGGTCGTATCCGGCCGCGCAGGCGCCGCACACCCGCCGCACCAGCCGCTGCGCGAGGACCGCGTCCAGCGTGGCGGCCACCAGGTAGTCCGGCACCCCCAGGTCCAGCAGGCGCGGGATGGCCCCGACCGCGTCGTTGGTGTGCAGGGTGGAGAAAACCATGTGCCCGGTCATCGCCGCCTGCACCGCCACCTCCGCCGTCTCCGGGTCGCGCATCTCGCCCACCATCACCACGTCCGGATCCTGGCGCAGAATGGACCGCAGCGCCGCGCCAAAGGTGACCCCCGCCTGCCGGTGCACCGGCACCTGGGCGACGCCCGCGAGCTGGTACTCCACGGGATCCTCCACCGTCACCACCTTCTCGGCCAGCATGTCGCGCAGCCCCAGGGCGGCGTACAGCGTGGTGGTTTTTCCGCTCCCGGTGGGCCCGGTCACCAGCACCATTCCGTGCGGCCGGCGGGCGAGGCGGCCCATCCGCTCGAACGTCCCCTCCGGCATCCCCAGCTCGCCCAGGGCCACGGGGCGCCCGCCGCGGTCGAGCAGGCGCAGCACCACGCTCTCGCCGAAGAGGGTGGGGACGGTGGAGACGCGCAGGTCCAGCTCGCGCGCCTCCAGCCGCACGCGGATGCGCCCGTCCTGCGGGCGCCGCCGCTCGGCGATGTCCAGCTCGGCCAGCAGCTTGATGCGGCTGACGACGGCGTGGTGCAGCTCGGCCGGCGGCTCGGGGGCGGGGGTGAGCACCCCGTCCAGCCGGAAGCGCGCGGAAAGGCCGCTGCGCCCCGCCTCCAGGTGGATGTCGCTGGCGCCCGCGTCGTAGGCGTCGCGCACCAGCAGGTTGACGTAGCGGATGACGGGCGGCTGGCTGGCCAGGTCGCGCACGTCGGCCGCCAGCTCGTCGTCGCCCTGCACGCGCGCCAGTTCGATGCGCCGCTCCGAGTGCGTGGTGAGCCGCTCGATCAGCCGCTCCACCTCTTCGGCGGACGCCTCCTCCGCCACGGCGGGACGCCCGTACGCGAAGGCGATCTCGTCCAGGGCGTCCAGGCGCGCGCCCGGCGCGGCCACGACGACCAGCGCGCCCCCTGCCTCGATGCGATGGGGGCAGACGCGGTGATGGAAAAGAAACTCGCGCGAAAGGCCCTCGGCCAGCGGGAGGTCGCCGTCCGGCGCAGCCGAAGTTGCCACGGAATCGTTAGCGGTTAACATGAAACGTCTTTATGTTGGCTGGAGGTAACTCTATCAAGAATCTGCGGTTAGTGCAACCCGTCGCGGGCTGGCTGCCGTTTCGGGGCCCCGCCGGTAGAGCGGGCGTTTAGCTGGTCGGGCGGGAAGGTTCGGTCACCGCGACTCCCGCCAGGAACATTTGGCGCGAAGACGGGATACATCGTGGCAGAAGCGAATCACGCGGGGGCCAGGATGGCGATTTGGCGCTGGCCCGCGTTTTGATCCGCCTGCGCTGGCTTGCACCCCCGCCCGTACCCTTACGCGGAGACCGGTCTTGAGGAACTTCGTCAGCCACGCGGCTGTCCTTGCCACGCTCGCCACTGCCGGCGCCTGCGCGCCGGTGGCCGAGCCCATCGTACGGCCGCTTCCCACCGGCGCCGCGCTGGACACGGCGGGCCGCGCATTCGTGCAGAGCGTGGTGCCGCCGCAGGAGTTCCAGGCGGCGGTGCAGCGCGGCACCCGCAGCGAGACGGGCGCGCCGGGCCGGGGCTACTGGCAGAACCGGGTGCGCTACACCATCCGCGCCGAGGTGGACCCGCGCACGCCGCGCGTGACCGGGTCGGAGCGGATCGTGTACGTCAACAACTCGCCCGACTCGCTCCCCGTCATAACCATGAACTTCTACCAGAACCTGTTCCGGCAGGCTACGGGGGGGCTCAACGTGACCCGCTTCCAGGTGGCGGGGCAGACTCTGGGCGAGGTGTCGCAGCCGGACTACGAGGCCAACCAGCGCGAGGGCCGCCGCACCGCCGGCTACCTGGTGAGCGGCACGCTGGCCCGCGTGCTCCTGCCGCGCGCCCTGCCCTCGGGCGACAGCATCGTCTTCGACATCGACTGGAACTTCAAGGTGCCGCCCGGCACCGCGCCCCGCACCGGCTTCGAAGACGCGCTGGGCGGCCGCGTGCTGCAGGTGGCGCAGTGGTATCCGCAGATCGCCGTGTACGACGACGTGGTGGGGCGGGACGTGACGGCGTACCAGGAGCAGGGCGAGTTCTACCTGGACTACGGCGACTGGGACGTGCAGCTCACCCTTCCCGCCCAGTACCTGGTGACGGCCACGGGGACGCTGCAGAACCCGGAGCAGGTGCTGACGCCCGAGACGCGCGCGCGCCTCGCCCGCGCCATGCAGACGGACTCCGTCACCCACGTGGTGACGCGCGCGGAGCTGGACCGGGCGACCCTCCCCGGGACGAATGGGCGCGTGACGTGGCGCTTCCGGGCGGAGAACGTGCGCGACTTCGCCTTCGCCACCTCCAACCGCTACCTGTGGGACGTCACCCGCGGCACCATCCCGACCGGCAACGGCGGGACGCGGCACATCCCGGTGCACGCGATGTACCGGCCCGGCGCCCCCTTTTGGGACCGCGCGGTACGCCACGCGGACCAGTCCGTCGAGTTCCTGAGCCGGCAGATGGTGCCGTACATCTACCCGCAGCTCAGCGTCAGCGAGGGGCCGATCTACGGGATGGAGTACCCGATGCTGGTCTTCGTGGGGAAGCCCACGGGGCAGGAGGAGCGGCTGTACGAGGTGATCGCGCACGAGGTGGGTCACGAGTGGCTCCCCATGATGGTGGGCCAGGACGAGGCCGCCTTCCCCTGGATGGACGAGGGGATCACCACCTACATGGAGGCGCTGGCGTTCCAGGACTACTTCCCGCGCTCCAACCACTGGGCGGAACCGCGCGCGCAGGTACTGCAGGCGACCAGCGCCGCCGGCAGCCGCCTGCAGCCGCTGATGACACACGGCGACCAGCAGAACGCGCAGCTCTACGGCGTCACGGCCTACTACAAGCCGGGGCTGCTGATGCGCTCGCTGCAGGCGACGCTGGGCGACGAGGTGTTCTTCCGCGGGATGCGCACCTACATGAACGAGTGGATGCTGAAGCACCCGTACCCGTGGGACTTCTTCAACACGATGGAGCGGGTGTCGGGGCGCGACCTGGACTGGTTGTGGTACCCGTACTTCTTTCGCAACGTGAGCTTCGACCAGGGGATCGCGGCGGTGTCGACGGCCGGGGACTCGGTGCGCGTGTCGGTGCGCGACTTCGGCCAGGCGCCCGGCCCCACCTTTCTGACGGTGACGATGCGCGACGGCACCACCGCCCGCGCCACCATCCCGGTGGAGCGCTGGCTGCAGCCCTCCACCCGCCTGCAGACCGTCACGCTGCGGGTGAACGGCCCGGTGGCCCGCGTGGAGCTGGACCCGGAGCAGTACTTCCTGGACGTGAACCGGCGGAACAACGTCTGGGCGGGGAAGTAGGGGCGGTTGATGGGGGCGGCCGGCACTGGGCCGGCCGCTGAGCACCGGGGGCGGAAGCCCCCGGCTGGAACCACGGGAAGACCGCTGAAGCGGTCTCGAGTGCCGCGAGTGGTGGAGCGGTTTCGAAGCGCCTGACGGCCCCCTTTTGTCGCACCGCCCTCCGGGGTGGACGAGGAAAGGGGGCTTTCCCGTGGCGACCGGCGCATGGTGAGGGCGGGGTCTCGCGCCGGCGGTCGGAAAACGCGTTCGCGCAGCCGGACTCCGCGTGGCTCCAGCGGCCTTCATTTCCTGGTACGGGCGGCTGGCGCGGCCGCCGCTACGCGCGCGGATCCCGCCCCCAGGTCCGCGCAGGCGGACTTTGTGCTGTCGGTGCCGCGAGCTCACTCGCCCTCCCTTTCGCACCACGGCACCTGCCCCTATCCTTCCGGGACACCCCTCATATCCCACCCGCATGCCCCACCGCGACACCCTGCTGCGCATTTATGAATGCGGAGAGCCCCAACGGAGCGCTCCGCGAACTTGTGCGCGCGCGCCGACGAGCTGACGCGCGCCGAGGAGGAGCGATACAAGCTCCGCCAGCGCGCCGAGGAGAGCGAGGCGCTGCACGTGCTGGGGCTGGCCGCCCCGCGGCACGTGGTAGACGGGACCTGCGTGTCCGCCCGCCCATCCTCCGCCGTCGCGCGCCGGCGGCAAGGGACACCGACGGTGCGGCACCCGTGCCCCAGACGGCGCGCAGGCACCCCGCACCTTTACGCCTCATTTCACCCGCCGGCAAGCAACAGCACCCTCCGGACGGGCGTAGATCCAGCAACGGCGCGGGTTTCCCGCAACCGCAGCATACGGGAATCGTGGCGTCGCGAAAGGGGCGAAGGCGGCACGGAACGTGTAGCCGGTCCACACCGCCCGTCGGCAGATCCTCCCACCGGGTGGTGCCATGCTGTCCGCCCTAGCTCCGCGCTCCACACCCCCGAGAGAGGGGGATCTCCTCCGCGCCGCCCTGCGCGCCGGGTGCCATGATGACCCGGAGAGCGCGCTCCAGGCGCTCACGGAGTCGCTTCCCGACGCGCTCCGCCTCCACTGCGTGTTGTGGGTGGACGCGACCGCGGCGATCGTGGCCGCCTGCCCGCGGGGCACGGAAGCGGGGGCAGAGGTGTGCGAGGTGGCCACCCACGCCGTCGTCGCGGAGAGCTACTCCGCGCGGTCGCTGGGGAGGGAGATGGAGACGCGCTTCCCCGGCGCCGAGATCCTGGTGCTCCCCCTGGCGAAGCCGCAGGGAGCGCTCCTGCTGGCCGCGCCCGCGGGGGCGTTCGGGGATCCGGATACTTGGGCACCGCTGGCGGAGGCGCTGGCGCCGGTGCGCGCCCGCCACAGGCAGCTCCTGGAGGCGCGCGAGGAGTGCGGCCGACTGCGCGAGCGCGCGGAGGAGACCGAGGCGCTAGACGTGCTGGGCCTCGCCGCCAACCGTACGCTCGATCCGGACGAGGTGGTGGGGCTGGTGGCGCGCTTCACCCGCACGCTGCTCGGCGCCGACTACGCCGTCGTCAGCACCGGGGAGGGTGGGCACCTCCGCGCCTGCGCGGGCGTGGGCGTCCGCGCAAAGCTCCCCTCCGCCGAGGACGATCCGCTCGCCCGCTGCGTGGTGGGGGCCGGCAAGCCCGTGTACCTGGGCGAGGGCGAGGAGCTGCGCCCGGCCGACTTCCCCCTGCACGCCGCCGAGGGGATGCGGAGCGGGCTGGGCGTGCCGCTCTCCCTCTTCGGCGAGCACTTCGGCGCGCTGGTGATCGGCTACCGCGAACCGTACCGCGTCACGCGGCAGGACACCCGGCTCGCCGTGACGCTGGCCCGCCACGCCGCCGTCGCCATCAGCAACGCGCGGCTCCACCGCGCCGTCGAGGAGCGCTCGCGCGAGCTGGAGGGGGCGTACGAAAAGCTCCGCGAGCTGTCGGCGGTCAAGGAGCGCTTCTTCAACATGGTGAGCCACGAGCTGCGCACCCCCATCAACTCCGTGAAGGGCTACGGCGACCTCCTGCTGCGCGGCGCGGCGGGCCCGCTTCCGGATCGGGCCAAGCTTTACCTGGAGAGGTCGCGGGCGGCCACGCTGACGCTCATGGAGTTGATCGACGACCTGCTGGACTTCGCCAAGCTGGACGCGGGGCGCATGGAGGCGTCGCTGGAGCCCTGCCCCCTGCGCGAGCTCATGGACGCCGTCCTGGCCGTAGCGGAGCCCCTCGCCAGCGCGCGCGGCCTGCGCCTCCGCTCGGAGCCGGGGGAGGGCGCGCCGGTCCTGCGCACCGACTCCAGGCGGGTGAAGCAGATCCTCACCAACCTCCTCTCCAACGCCGTCAAGTTCACGGCCGCCGGCGAGGTGGTGCTCGCCGCGCGCGCGGATGGCGAGTGGATGGAGCTGCGCGTCTCGGACACGGGGCGCGGCATCCCCGCGGAGCACCTGGACCGCGTCTTCGAGGAGTTCCGGCAGGTCCCCGGCTCGGAGGGGACCGGGCTGGGGCTCCCCATCTCGCGGAAGCTGGCGCGCCTGCTGGGCGGCGACCTGCGCGTGGAGAGCGAGGCGGGGAACGGATCGACCTTCATCCTCCGCATCCCCGGCGTGCTCCCCCCGCGCCCGACCGGCTAGCCCGCCCTTCGGGGCACTTCCTCCTCCCTTCTTCCCACCGGGGTACCGACATGCGCACCGTTCATCGCGTCGTCCTCGCCTGCTTCGTCCTCGCCGCCTGCGCGCCGCCGCCCGAGCCGCCGCCGCCCTCGAACGGAACGCCTTCCCTCGCCCAGTGCTCGAGCCCTTCGGGACCGGCCGGGACCGACTCCGCGACTGCGAACAACGTGGGGGAGGCGACGCTCCAGGTGCGCGGCGCGGCGGGGCAGCACGTCCTCCAGGTTCCCGCGGGCGCGGCGCAGCCGGGGACGGTCTTCATCCTCACCGCCCTGCAGCCGCCGCGGGTGGGCGTGGAGGCGCACGTCCGCGGGCAGGACACCTACACCTTCCTCAACGGCAGGCGCGCCACGCTCCGGCTCAACGCGCAGCACTGCACCGAGGAGGAATTCGGGAAGCTCCGCTCACCGACGATCCTGCGGCTGGAGCGCGACGGCTCGCTGACCGCGCTCGCCAGCAAGCCCGCGCAGGAGTCGGGGCGGGTGCTGTCGACCGAGCTCCCCTCCCTCAGCGGCTACGTGATCGGGTCCAACTGAACCGCGGGTGGTGCGCCATGCCCAGCGCCGAAGTGCCCGAAGCGGCGGCCGAGCCGCTCTGCGTGATGGCCGCGCGCGGTAAGCAGCTGGAGGTGGCGGGTCGGTGGAAGGAGGCGGACCGGCTGTACGCCTCCCTCTTCCGCCGGGCGGTGGCGGAGCGCGCTCCTTCGGCGGCGGCGGACGCGCTCCGGCGGCAGGCCAGCGTGCGCGGGCGGCTCGGGAAGGGCGAGGAAGCGGAAGAGCTGGCGGAGCTGAGCTTCGAGGTCGCGGAGCGGTGCGGCCTCGCGCGAGCCGCGGCGCGCGCGGTCAACGTTCGTGCGACCCTCCTTCACATTTGCGAGGATCTGGCCGGCGCCGCAGTGCTGTACCGGGAGGCGCTCGCGCGTGCGCGCGCCGTACGCGACGACGAGCTCACCGGGCTCGTGTGCCAGAACCTGGGGGTGATCGCCAATATCCAGGGCGAGCTGGCAGAGGCGCGGGCGCTGTACCTGGAGTGCATCGCGTCCACGATCCGCTCCGGCGACCGCACCGCGGCGATGCTGGCGTACAACAACCTGGGAATGGTATGCGCGGACCTCCGCGAATGGATGGAGGCCGAGCTGTACATGGAACGCGGGCTGGACGTGGCGGAACGGATCGGGCACCTCCCCACCGCCGCGCGTCTCTATCTCAATCGAGCGGAGCCGCTGATCCAGATGGGCGAGCTGCGGCGCGCCCGGGCCACGCTGGACCGTGCCGAGGAGCTCGCGGTGCCGCTCGACGACCGGGGAACGCTGGCCGGCGTCCGCCGCTTTCGCGCGGTCATTGCGCGCCTGGAGGGCGACTTCGCCGCCGCGGACCGCGAGCTGGAGGACGCCGCCGCGTTGGTGGTGGGCGAGGGGCACGAGCTGGAGCGCGCCGAGATCCTGGGCGCCCTCGCCCGCCTGCGCTGGGAGCAGGGCCGCCGCGACGAGGCCCGCGCCGCCCTCCACCGAGCCCGCGACTGTTTCGGCGCCCTGGGCGCCGCCCGCGAGATCCGGCGGCTGGATGAGGTGCTGGCGGGATGGGGTGAGGTCGAGGCGGTGGGGACCGGCGGTTGAAACCGCTGCAACAACCGCGGGAAGCCTGCCTTCGCAGGCTCCGG
>JAUJMI010000491.1 GCA_030446945.1 Longimicrobium sp.
CCCGCAGACGTAGGCCCCCACCCCGCTCGTCACCTCGCTGCCCTCCCCCAATAACCACCTGGGGGAGGGCGTACGCGTACATCCGCGCGGGCCACGGGGCGGGGAGCACCAGAGCCATCCTGTTTTCTTTCCGTTCTCTCTGTGTCTCTCTGTATGAGCGTGCAGTTGCAGTTCTCCGCGTCTCCGCGCGAGACCCGCTGTTCGGATGCCGGCGCGAGAACGAAACGCGCCCCCGACGCTGCTGCATCGGGGGCGCTCCGGTTCGCGAGGCCGACCCGCCGTCAGCCTTTGGGCGGCGGCGGGGTGGCGCCGGTGGTGCCGGGGATGGGCGCGTTGCGTGGGATGCTGGCGCACGCCACCGGCTGCGGCGTGCCGCCGTACACCACCAGCGCGTGCTCGCCGTTCATCACCTGCGTGGTGGGGAGGGCGACGGTGTACGTCTGCCCCGCCACGGTGGCCCCGCCCACCTGCAGCTGCCCGACCTCGGCCACCGGCGCGCCCAGCTGGCTGCACGGACCCTGGTTGATCGACACCCGGTAGCCGCCCGCGGCACCGGTGGGCGCGTTCACCGTTAGGTTCACCGTGGTACCGTTGCTTTCGGCGGGTATCATGCTGAAGTTGCCCGTCACGCCGGAGCTGTTGAGCGCGGTCAGCGCGCCGGCCTGCGACATCCCGCTCACCGGGTCGCGCACGTTACGCGGCGCGCCGGGGTTCTTGTCCGACTGGTCCGCCTCGGCGGCCTGATGGAGCTGTCGATCGTCCTGCGCCACTCCCACCTTGTGCTCCTGCGTGGCCGGCTCGCCGTCCTCCACCGGCCGGCCGCCGCGGGAGCACGCCCCCGCCGAAGCCGCCAGCGCCAGCATCGCCGCCACCTGTATCGTCCGTCTCATCGGATCCCCTTTTCCGTCCGGTGCGTCACGTGTGGGCGCCGGGTGGGGCAAGAGGCATTCCAGCGACGGTTCACCCCGCCGCCACCGCCGCCCTGGCGGCCTCCAGCTGCTCCGGACGGCCGATGTCCAGCCAGAGGCGGCCGTCCACACGAAAGGGGAGGACGCGCTCGCCGGCGGCGGCCAGGCGCAAATACGGGTCGAGCACCGAGAAGGCGCCCCGCTCGGTCAGCAGCCCGAAGATGCGCGGCGAGATCACGTGCACCCCCGCGAACGGCACCGCCCGCACCTCGCCCACGGCGGGACGCACGCGCAGCTCCAGCTCCTTCGTCTCGTCTACCCGCCCCAGCAGACCCACGTCGTCGAAGAGGAAGCCGCGCGTGCTGGGGCGCTCCATCACCGCCAGCGTGGCGAGCGGGTCGCCGGCATCCACGTGCGCCGCGTACATCCCGGCGAGGGGGAGGTCGGTCAGGATGTCTGCGTTGTGAACGAAAAAGGGCGCGTCTTTGCGGAACAGCTCGGCCGCGGCCACGAGTGCGCCTCCCGTCTCGAGCGGCTCGCCCACTTCGTGCGAGATCAGCGTTTCCACGCCGAAGCCCCCGCGCTCCTCCACGTAGCGCGCGATCTGCTCGCCCAGGTGGTGCGTGTTTACGATCAGCCGGTCCGCGCCCGCCTCGATCAGCCGGCGGGCGACGCGCTCCAGCATGGCGACGCCGCCCACGTCGATCAGCGCCTTGGGGGTGTGGTCGGTCAGCGGCCGGAGGCGCGTGCCCAGCCCGGCCGCCAGGATCATGGCGTCCACGCTCAGACCCCGGCCCCCACGGCGGCTTCGGCCGCGGCGCGGCGCGCGGGCCACTTCCCCTCCTCGCGGTGGGTGAGCACCACGTTGACCGAGGGGTAGTGCCTGCGCAGGTGGGCCGCCAGCTTCTCCGCGAAGTAGACGGAGCGGTGCTGGCCGCCCGTGCATCCGAAGTAGACGCTGAGCGATTGGAAGCCACGGGTGAGGTACACCCCCACCTGCCGCTCCACCAGGTCGCGCACGTTCTCCCAGAACTCCGCCGTCTCGGGCAGAGTGTCCAGGAACTCGCTGACGGGCTCGTCGCACCCGCAGAGCGGCGCGTACTCCGGGTAGCGCCCGGGGTTGTGCACCGCGCGGCAGTCGAAGACGAAGCCGCCGCCGTGCCCGCCCGAGTCGTCCGGATAGCCGCCCTTGTACGAGAAGCTCCCCACGTACAGCGTAAGCCCGGGCAGGGGCTTGGGCTGCGACTTCCTGAGCGCCGCGTTGTTGCAGATTCGCTCGAACACGGTGCGGAGCTCCGGCAGCTCGAGCGCCACGAAGCCGGTCTCCAGCAGGCGCTCGATGTTGCGGATGGCGCCGGGCACGCTCTGCAGGAAGCGCGGCTTGCGCTCAAAGAAGCCGCGGTAGCCGTACGCGCCCATCGCCTGCATGATGCGCACGAGCACGTAGCCGCGGAAGTGCTGGCGGAAGCGCTCACGGTCCACCCTGGGGAGGTGCTGCTGGAGCGCGTCCAGGTAGTGCTCCAGCAGCCGCTCGCGCAGGGCCTCGGGGATCCCGGCCTTGGGGTCGTACAGCAGCGACGCCACGTCGTACTGCAGCGCGCCGCGGCGGCCGCCCTGGTAGTCGATGAACCAGGGCTTGCCGTCCCGCAGCATCACGTTGCGGCTCTGGAAGTCGCGGTACAGGAAGTGGCGCGTGTCCGCCGCGAGCAGGAACGTCGTCAGCCGGCGGAAGTCCTTCTCCAGCCGCGCCTCGTTGAAGTCGACGTGCGCCAGCTTGAGGAAGTGGTACTTGAAGTAGTT
>JAUJMI010000492.1 GCA_030446945.1 Longimicrobium sp.
ACCTCCTGGCACATCCCGCAGAAGATGCAGCGGAACTCGTCGATCTCGTAGACGATGGGGAAGCGGTTCCCCTGGTCGTCCTCGCCCGGCACCAGCGTGATGCAGTTGGCGGGGCAGACGGTGGGGCACAGGCCGCACGCCACGCACTTCGGGCGCCCGTCGTCGTGCGTCTCCATCACGTGCGTCCCCCGCCACCGCGGCGAAAGGGGCTTCTTCTCGTCCGGGTACTGGATGGTCACCTCGCTCCGGTCGCCCGCGGACTTCACCATGTGCCGGAACGTCAGCGCCATCCCCTTCAGCGACGCCCGCAGGTAGCTCGACTTCCGCTCCGGGCGCCGCATCACCTTTACGGTCGCAGCCATTGTGTACAGCTCCTTACGGTTGTGCGGCGCCGCCCACCGGCACGCGCGCGGTGCGCCGCCGGGCCAGCTCCTGGGCATGCGCCCGCTTCGCTTCCATCGCGCCGGTGCCGCTGAGCACGTGGCCCTTGTCCAGCACCCAGAGCACCAGCGCCAGCATCACCCCGTTCACCGCCGTCAGCACCAGCCCGTACGTCGGGAAGATCCGCAGCCAGCGGTCGGTCACCTGCACGCCGAACGAATCCAGCGCCAGCACGGTGGCGGCCGTGACGACCACGGCGGCGAGCGCGGCGGGGAGCATCACCTTCCAGCCCAGGTCCATCACCTGGTCGTAGCGGAAGCGCGGCACCGTCCAGCGCACGATCATGAAGACCATGATGAAGAAGAAGGTCTTGATGGCGAACATCCCAAAGGTCAGCAGCGTCAGCCACCACTCCGGCCGCGCGCCCACCCACTGCCCGCGCGCGTCGAAGCCCAGCATGTCGTCGCGCCCCCAGCCCGGGATGTCCCACCCGCCCAGGAAGAGCGTCGCCATCAGCGCCGAAACGGTCAGCACGTGCGCGTACTCCGCAATGAAGAACATGGAGAACTTCATCGACGAGTACTCGGTGTGGTACCCGGTCACCAGCTCGCTTTCGGCCTCGGGAAGGTCGAAGGGGAGGCGGTTGGTCTCCGCGAACGACGCGATCCAGAAGAAGAGGAACGACACCGAGAACGGCAGCGCGAACCAGAGGTTCATCTCCTGCTGCCGGTACACGACCTCGGGAAGGGAGACGTTCCCCACCACGAAGAAGACGGACATCAGCGCCAGCCCCAGCGCGATCTCGTACGAGATCATCTGCGCGCCGGCGCGCAGGCCGCCGAGCAGCGCGTACTTGTTGTAGCTGGCCCACCCGGCGATCACGATCCCGTACACGCCCAGCGAAGAGAAGGCGAGGAGGAAGAGCACCCCCACCGGCACGTCCGCCACCACCATCGGCACCACGCTGTTCCCCAGCCGCAGCGGCGAGGCGAAGGGGATCACCGCGAAGGTGATCAGCGCCGGGATGATGGAGAGCATCGGCGCGAGCGTGAAGAAGACCCCGTTGGCCTCGGCCGGGTTGGTCTCCTCCTTGAGGATGTTCTTGATCCCGTCGGCCAGCGGCTGCCCGAGCCCGCCGGGCCCCACGCGGTTGGGCCCGAGCCGATCCTGCATCCACGCGCTGACCTTGCGCTCCAGGAGCGTGAGGAGCGCCACGACCACCATGAGCACGGAGAACACCAGGATCACCTTCGCCAGCGAGGCGATCAGGAACCCGGTGTCGCCGAGTGGCTGGAGCTGCGAAACGTTCTGCTGCATTCTGGGCTTCGGTTGTAAAAGGAAGTCCTAAGTCCTGAGTCCCAAGTGCCAAGCCCTGAGGAACGGTTCTCACCCAGGACTCAGCACTTAGCACCTAGCACTTCTTTTCTCAGTCCCCCGCCTCCGCAAACGACGGCAGCACCGCGCCGCTCTGCGCGAGATCCGTATAGCTCAACCCCCCGAACTCGGGGCGGACCGAGGCGAGCGCTTCGAAGGCGTCGGCGGCGGTGCCCACGGGGGGGGCGTCGCTGATGCCGGCCAGGAGCACGCCCAGGATCTGCCAGGCCGGACGCGCCATTCCCGGCGCCTGGATCGCGGGCCAGAAGCGCTGCACCCGCCGCTGGACGTTCGTGAACGTCCCCTCCATCTCCGCGAACGTCGTCGCGGGGAGGATGAAGTGGGCGTTCCGGGCCGCGGGCGAGGCGAAGTGGCCCACGTACACGTAGAGCGACGCGTTTGCGCCGAAGCCCTCGGGGGCGTCGGCCAGCTCGTCGCCCAGGACGAAGAGGACGCCGCGATGGGCCGCGGCCTCGTCCAGCCCGCCCGTCGCGTTGGTGCCCCCCGCGCGCTCGAAGCCGAAGAGCTCCACCCCGTGCACGTTGGCCGCGCGGTCCGGCCGCAGCGCCAGCGTGGGGAAGCCGGGAAGGACCACCTCCTCGCCCGCCTCGCAGCGGTAGACCCCCGCGCCCCCGCCCACCACGTCCATGACGCGGCGCAGCGCTCCGGCGTCCTCGTTGGCCACAAAGGGCGAGACCACGGCCCGCGCGTCGCGCACCGGCACGTCGCGCAGGGCGCCGGCCAGGCGGGTCAGCGCGTCCGCCCACGACACCCCCACCAGGCGGTCGCCGTCGCGGACCAGGGGGGCCTCGATGCGGCCCTCGCGGTTGATCCACTCGTAGTTCAGGCGCCCGAAGTCGCACATCCAGTGCGCGTTGACCTCGGGGTTGGGGCGCGGCTTCATCCGCATGACGGCGTTGTCGCGCGTCTCCAGGCGGACGTTGCACCCCTG
>JAUJMI010000005.1 GCA_030446945.1 Longimicrobium sp.
TGGGAGATTCGGTGTTCGACAACGCCGCGTACGTGCGCGGCGGGCCGGACGTGGTTCGGCAGGCGCGCGACCGGCTGGGTCCCGAGGGCTGGCAGGCGACGCTGGTGGCGGTGGACGGCGCCGTGGCGGAGGGCGTGCGCCGCCAGATCGCCCGCATCCCGCCCGACGCCACGCACCTGGTGGTCAGCGCCGGCGGCAACGATGCGCTCGGCAGCGTGGACGTGCTCTATCGCGGCGCCCGCACGGTCGGCGCGGGCCTGGCGATGCTGGGCGATGTCGTAGCCCCCTTCGAGACCCGCTACCGCACCATGCTCGGCGAGGTGCTGGCGCGCGGCGTCCCCACCGCGGTGTGCACGGTCTACAACCCGGTCTTCCCGGACCCGGAGGAGCGCCGCTACGCCGCCCTCGGCTTGGCGGTGTTCAACGACGCTATCCTGCGCGTCGCCCTGGAAGCGGGCGTCCCCGTCCTCGAGCTGCGTTCCATCTGCGGCTCCGACGAGGACTTCGCAAACCCCATCGAGCCCTCGGTCCGCGGCGGCGAAAAGATGGTCGCGGCCATCGCCACGATGCTGGCGGAGCACGACTTCACCCGCGAGCGCACCGCCATCTTCGGCTGAACACTCACGGGCTTGCTCTTTGCGCAGGGGGTGCGATCACCTGGATCCGCCCCTCGAACCCAGCGGCCGATGCACACTCGCAAGATCTATCGCCTGGCACTCCTCGCGTCCACCGTGTTCCTGCCGGGCTGCCTGGTCGTCACCTGCGGCGGTTGACCAGGTGAAGCAAAGCAGAGAGGCCGGTGCGAGCCAACGCTCGCACCGGCCTCTTCGTTCGCCGTCCCGCATCACTACTCGGTCTCTTCTTCCTCCGCGTCTCCCGCCTCGGGAAAGAGCAGCGCCGCGAGCGTTTCCAGCAGCTCGTCGCGCCCGGTCCCCTTGGTGGCGGAGAAGAGGATCACCTGGTCGGTGTCCACCCCGAGCGTCTGTATGGCCTTGGGGATCAGCTTCCCGCGCTCACGGCTGTTGAGCTTGTCGACCTTGGTGAGCACGAACAGCACGGGGATGCCGAGCTCCGCCAGGTAGTCGACGGAGCGCACGTCGTCCTCGCTGGGCCCGTTGCGCACGTCGACGAGCTGCACCACCCCGCGCAGATCCGGATTGCGCGTGAGGAAGGAGTGGATCAGCGGCCTCCACTTCTCGCGCAGCCCCTGCGGCACCTTGGCGTACCCGTACCCCGGCAGGTCCACCAGCACGAAGTCCCCCAGGTCCGACCGCACCTGGTAGAAGTTGATCTCCTGCGTCTTCCCCGGCTCCGCCGACACGCGCGCGATCGCCGTTCGCGTCCTCCCCAGCAGCCGGTTGATCAGCGACGACTTCCCCACGTTGGACCGCCCCGCGAACGCCACCTGCAGCGCCCCCACGGCGCTCTCCGGCGGCGCCTGGCCGATCTGCCCGATGGCACCCGCGAACTCCACTGACTTGATTCGCATTTAGGGAATAGGGAATAGGGAATAGGGAATAGGGACGTCAGGGGGTGTCCAGAAGGCAGGGCGCGGAGGGAGGTCAGCAGCTTCCCGATCTCGGTGGCGAGGGCCAGTACCGGAGCGGTTTGGCTGGATGTGAGATACCCGAGACGGACGGCGAGGAGCAGGAACGTTTCTGTTTCGGCAAGCGACCCCCTCGCGACCGAGACGAAGTGCGCGTAGTCCTTCCGGGTACCCCGCGCGTTTCCCTCAGCGATGTTCGCTGGCACCGATGTAGCGGCGCGGGTCAGCTGAGCCGTAAGCCGGAATCTCTCATCCCGCGGAAACGACGCAGAAAGGCGATAGACCTCTACTGAAAGGTCCATCGCCTTCTGCCAGACCACGAGATCGCGAAACGAAGCCGCTCCCACGCCGCCCTTCCTATTCCCTATTCCCTAACCCCTATTCCCTGCCGTTACGCCTCCTTCTTCCGCCTCGGCTCCGCCGACAAAATCAGCAGCGGCGGCACGCTGTCCGTCACGCATTCGGGCGTCACCACCACCTCGCGCACGTCCTGGCGGCTCGGGATGTCGAACATGATGTCGCGCATCAGGTTCTCGATCACGGCGCGCAGGCCGCGGGCGCCGGTGCCGCGCTCGATCGCCTGCTTGGCGATGGCGCGGATGGCGCCCGGGTCGAAGGTGATCCCCACGCCATCCATCTGGAACACCTTCTGGTACTGCTTCACCAGGGCGTTCTTGGGCTCGGTGAGGATGCGCACCAGGGCGCCCTCGTCCAGGTTGTCCAGCGTCACCGAGACGGGAAGGCGGCCGACCAGCTCCGGGATCAGGCCGAAGCGCAGCAGGTCCTCCGGCTCCACCTCGTCGAACAGGTTGCTGGCCCCGATCCGCTTCACGTCGTCCACACCGCCGAAACCGATCTGCCGCTTCCCCGTGCGCGCCTCGATGATCTTCTCCAGGCCGTCGAACGCGCCGCCGCAGATGAAGAGGATGTGGCGTGTGTTGATCTGGATGTACTCCTGCTGCGGATGCTTGCGCCCGCCCTGCGGCGGCACCGACGCGGTCGTCCCCTCCAGGATCTTGAGGAGCGCCTGCTGCACCCCCTCGCCCGATACGTCGCGCGTGATCGACGGGTTCTCGCTCTTGCGGGCGATCTTGTCGATCTCGTCGATGTAGATGATCCCCCGCTCACACTCGGCCACGTTGAAGTCCGCGGCCTGCAGGAGCCTCACCAGGATGTTCTCCACGTCCTCGCCCACGTACCCCGCCTCGGTGAGCGTGGTGGCGTCGACGATGGTGAAGGGGACGTGGAGGACGCGCGCCAGCGTCTGCGCCAGCAGCGTCTTGCCCACGCCGGTGGAGCCGATGAGGAGGATGTTGGACTTGTCCAGCTCCACCTCGTCCATCACCCCGTGATGGTTGACGCGCTTGTAGTGATTGTAGACCGAGACGGCCAGCGCCTTCTTCGCGCGATCCTGCCCCACCACGTACTGGTCCAGCACCTCCTTGATCTCCAGCGGCGTGGGGACCGGGGTGGCCGCGCTGGTGGCCTCCTTGATCTCCTCCTCGGCCAGGATCTCGTTGCAAAGCGAGATGCACTCGTTGCAGATGTAGACCGAAGGCCCGGAGATGAAGCGCTTGACCGAGTCTTTGGACTTGCCGCAAAAGGAACAGCGGAGGTGCTTGTCGCTAGGCATGGTGGCCGGGAACGCGGGGGGTTCGAATTTCCATACGGCCCCCGCCGCCGGTGAGGGCGGCGGAGGCGAGAGACCGCGGGTGCGGAGTCAGACGCCTGCCGTCTCCGCGTGCACCGGCGGGTCGGCCACCTCGGTCGCGTGGGCGATCACGTGGTCGATCAGCCCGTACGCCAGCGCCTCATCGGGCGACATGAAGCGGTCGCGGTCCAGGTCCTCGGCGATGCGCTCCACCGTCTGGCCCGTGTTCTCGGCGTAGATCTGGTTCATCCGCTCGCGCACGAAGAGGATCTCGCGCGCCTGGATCTCGATGTCCGCCGCCGTCCCCTGGCTCCCGCCCGAGGGCTGGTGCAGCATGATCCGCGAGTTGGGGAGGGAGTAGCGCTTCCCCTTCGTGCCCGCCGCAAGGAGGAACGAGCCCATGCTGGCAGCCAGCCCCATGCAGTACGTGTTCACGTCGCACGACATGAACTTCATCGTATCGTAGATGGCCAGACCCGCGTACACCGAGCCGCCGGGCGAGTTGATGTAGACGTGGATGTCCTTCTCCGGGTTGTCCGCCTGGAGAAAGAGCATCTGGGCGATGATGATGTTGGCGACGTCGTCGTTGATCCCGCTCCCCAGGAAAACGATGCGGTCCATCAGCAGGCGGGAGAAGATGTCGTAGCTCCGCTCCCCCCGGCTGGAGCGTTCGATCACGTACGGCGGATAGATGGCCATGACCCTTTGAAGCGCTGATGAAAGTACGGTGGGTAGCTGCGGAGCCGCCCAATGCGACGGCCCCTGCGTGCGCCCGCCGCTTCAGGCGACGGTGTTCTGCGAACGGAGGTATTCGAACACCTTGTCCTCGGTGATCTCGCTCTCCAGCGCCTGGATCTGGCCACCCTTCTCCAGCTGGATCCACGCGTCGCTGGGGGAGATGCCGTGTTCCTCGGCCAGCTTCTCCACCCGGGCGTCCACCTCGTCGGCCGTGGCGCGGAGCCCCTCCCGGTCCGCCAGGTGCTCCACCACCAGCATCCGCTTCAGCGCGGCCTCGGCCTGCGGGCGCATCATCTGGCGCATCTGCGAGAAGCGTTCCTCCTGCTCCGGGGTCCGCTTGGGCATCTTCTTGGGGTCCTGCTGCGCCTCGCCGGTCATGAAGCCGAGGTAGCGGTCCACCATCGAGGGGGGGACCTCGAAGGAGTTGGCCGCCAGCACCTGCTCCACCAGCGCGGCCCGCATCGCCGCCTCGGAGTTGCGCTGCTTCTCGGCCTCCAGGTCGGTGCGGATGCGCTCGCGCAACGTGTCCACCGACTCGAACTCGCCCAGCGACTGCGCGAATGCGTCGTCCATCGGGGGGAGGTCGCGGCGGCGCAGCTCGTTCAGCTTGATGCGCAGGCGCTGCTCCCGGCCGCGCAGCTCCTCGTCCGGGAAGTCGGACGGGTAGCGCACGGTGAACTCGCCCTCGGCGCCGGGCGCCAGGGTGCGGATGGCGTCCTCGATGTCGGGGATCGCCTGCCCCTCGCCCAGGGTGAAGCGGAAGGGGCGGGCGCCCGCGTCCTCGCTCCCCTCCTCCGCGACCAGGTCGGTGATCTCCACCGTCACCTCGTCGCCCTGGTCCGCCACGCCCTCTTCCAGCACGCGCACGGTGCCGCGCTCGGCGCGGATGCGCTCGATCACGCTCTCCACGTCCTCGTCGGTGACCTCGGCGGGGGGGCGCTGCACGGCAAAGCCGGCGATGTTGTTGATCTGGATGGTGGGCTGCACCTCGAAGTGGACCTCGAAGGTGAGGTCCTCGCCGGGGTGGTAGTGGACGTTCTCCACCACGCCCTGGGTGATGGGCTGGAAGTCGCCGTTTTCCAGGACCTCCTTGTAGCTCTCCTGGATCACGCGGTCCACCGTCTCCTGCTCGATGGCGGGCCCGAACTGCTTCTCGACCAGCGACGCGGGGATGCTCCCCTTTCGGAAGCCGGGAAGGCGCACGTTGCGCGAGAGCTGCGACGCCACGCTCTGGCGGATGCGCTTGACGCGCTCCCGCGGCACGGTCACCGCGAGGCGGCGGCTCCAGGACTCGGGCTCCTGGACGTCGATGCGAAGGTCGGTCGAAGTAGTCTCTGCGGCCATTCCGTGCTTTTATCCGGCAAACGGTTGAATACGGCGACGATGGAGAAACGGCCCGGCCCCGCTCCGCCACTCGCCGGCGGCGGAGCTCGTGCTGTGCAGGATGCCCGCTGAGGGACTTGAACCCCCACGCCTTGCGGCGGCAGCTCCTAAGGCTGCTGTGTCTGCCGATTCCACCAAGCGGGCCCGCTCCGGCGCGACAAGATAACCTCCCCCCCTCCCCAATCTCAACCTTTCGGGTGAGACCGGCTCCCCTGGAACAGCAACCTCACGCGGAGACGCGGAGTCGCGGAGAAGAACACCTCCACCGTCTTTCCTCTGTGTCTCTGTGTCTCTGTGTGACGCCCGCCGTTCCCGTGCAAAACGAAGGCGGCCGCCCCCGGCACCGGGAGCGGCCGCCTGCATCGCGTCGGCCGAGCCTACTCGGCCAGGCGGATGTTCTCGATCCCCTGCTGCCCGTTGTTGAACTCCAGCACCAGCGACACCACCTGCCCGGCGCGCTTGCGCTCCACCAGCCGGCGGAATGCGGCGACGTCCGCCACCGGCTGCCCGTCCACCGAGACGATCCGCACGCCGCGCCCGATCCCCTGGCGTCCGGCGGGGCCGGAGCGGTCGGACTCGGCCACCACCACGCCGGTGGTGGAGCGCAGCCCGTACTGCTTGGCGAGCGCGGCGGTGAGCGGCTCAACCGTGATCCCCAGCCGCTGGCGCGCCACGTCGTTGCGCACGGGCTGCACCGGCGCCGTCACCTCCCGCTGGGCTCGCTGCTCCGGCTCGGTGGGCGCCTCGGCGAGCCGCACCCTCACCTGTCGGCGCGCCCCTGCGCGGATGATGTCCAGCGTGATGGTCTCGCCCGGCTGGTGCGTGGCGATCATGCGCTGCAGCTGGCCCGTGCGCTCCACCTGCGCCCCGTTCACCCCCACGATCACGTCGCCCTGGCGGATTCCGGCCTCGCGGGCGGCGCTCGTCCCCGGCGTGAGGTCGTTCACCACCACCCCGGCGATGCGGGGGAGGCGGAAGACCTCGGCGTCCTCGGGGCGCACGTCCTTGAGGGTGATGCCGAGCGCGGGGCGGCGCACCTTGCCGTAGCGCATCAGGTCGTCCGCCACCTTGCGCGCCAGGTCGATGGGCACCGCGAAGCCGTACCCCGCGTAGAAGCCGGTGGGCGACGCGATGGCCGAGTTCACTCCCACCACCTCGCCGCGCAGGTTCACCAGCGGCCCGCCGGAGTTGCCGGGGTTGATGGGCGCGTCGGTCTGGATGAAGTCCTCGATGGCCCAGCGGCTCCCCGTGCTCTCGCGCAGGATGGGGAGCGGGCGCCCCTTGGCGCTGATGATCCCGGACGTGACCGTCGTCCCCAGGTCCAGCGGGTTGCCGATGGCCAGCACCCACTCGCCGATCTTGGTGCCGTCGCTCGTGCCCAGCCGCACCACCGGGAACCGGCTCCCCTCCACCTTGATCACCGCCACATCCGTGTTGGGATCGCGGCCGACCACCCGGGCCACCAGGCTGCGGTTGTCGCTCAGCACCACGGTGATCTTGTCCGCGCCCTCCACCACGTGGTTGTTCGTGATGATGTAGCCGTCCGGGCTGATGATGAACCCGGAGCCGCTCCCCTGCTGCGGCCCGCGCCCGCCGCCCTCCGGGATGTCGAAGGGGAGCATGTCGCGAAGCTCCTCGGGGATGTCGCGGCGACCGGAGGTGCGGCGCCCCGCGCGCTCCATCTCGATGGCGACCACGGCGGGCGTCACCGACTCCGCGATGCTGATGAACGCCTGGCTCAGCTCGGCCACGGGCCGCACGTCCTGGCGCGTGGGGACGGCGGGCGTCTGCATCAGCGCCGCGGCGTGCGTTCCGGGGGTGAATTGGAGACCGGAGGCCAGCAGGAGTCCGCCGGCAAAGGCGCCGGCGGTCAGGCCGGCGACGTGGGTGCGGTTGAAGCGGCGCTCAGACATTGCACGCTCGTATAAAAAGGGGTACCGGGGATCCCGGTGCCGTACGGAGGGCTCGCAAGGAGTAACCCGCCGCGCGTCTCCGGTTCCCCGGAGCGGCCTGCAAAACATCGGCCCAGGGAACAGCGGTCTCACGCGGAGGCGCGGAGACGCGGAGAAAAGAAAAGACGGGGCTCACACACAGCCACAGAGGCAGAGAGGAAGAACAGCAAAAAGGTTTTCTCTGTGGCTTCTTTTCCTTCTGTATTCTCTGTGTGAGGCTGTTGTTGTTGCCTTTCTCCGCGCCTCCGCGTGAGACCTGTAGTGACGAAACCGGGGGCGGCACCCTTGACGGCGCCGCCCCCGATCTTACCCCTGCGTGTCGTCAGCGCACTCACGCACTGACGCACTCACGCACTGCCTTACTTCTTGTCGTCCTCGACGATCTCGTAGTCCGCCTCGATCACGTCGTCCTGCGGGACGGTGGCGCGGGCGGTGGCGTCGTCGTCGAAGCCGGCGCCGGCCGTGGCGCCGCCCGAGAAGCCGGCGTCGGCACCCGGATCCGCGGTCGCCTGCTGCGCCGCGTAGATGGACGCGCCGGCCGCGGCGAAGGCCTGCTGAAGCGCCTCCGTGGCCCCGCGCACCTCGCCCAGGTCGTCCTGCTTCAGCGCCTTGCGGGCACGCTCCATCGCCTCGTTCAGCGCCGTCTTGGCGGACTCGTCCAGCTTCTCCTGCCATTCGGCCGAGTCCTTCTCCACGCGGTAGACCATGGAGTCCAGCTGGTTGCGGGCCTCGACGGCCTCGCGGCGCGTCTTGTCCTCGCTGGCGTGCGACTCCGCGTCCTTGACCATCCGCTCGATCTCCGCCTCGCTCATCCCGCTGGAGGCCTCGATGCGGATCTTCTGCTCCTTACCCGTGGCCCGGTCCTTGGCCGACACGTGCAGGATGCCGTTCGCGTCGATGTCGAAGGTGACCTCCACCTGCGGCATGCCGCGCGGCGCCGGCGGAATCCCCGTGAGCTGGAATTTGCCGATGGTCTTGTTGTACATCGCCATCTCGCGCTCACCCTGCAGCACGTGGATTTCCACCGTGGTCTGGCTGTCCTCTGCCGTCGAGAACGTCTCCGACTTCTTGGTGGGGATGGTGGTGTTGCGCTCGATCAGCTTGGTGAACACGCCGCCCAGCGTCTCGATCCCCAGCGACAGCGGGATCACGTCCAGCAGCAGCACGTCCTTGACCTCGCCGGCCAGCACGCCGCCCTGGATCGCCGCGCCCACGGCCACCACCTCGTCCGGGTTGACGCCGCGGTGCGGGTCCTTGCCGAAGAAGTTCTTGACCACTTCCTGGATCTTGGGGATGCGGGTGGAGCCGCCCACCAGGATCACCTCGTCGATCTCGCCCGGCTTCAGCCCCGCGTCCTTGAGCGCCTTCTCCATCGGCCCGATGGTGCGCTGCACCAGGTCGTCCACCAGCGACTCGAACTTGGCGCGGCTGAGCGTCACGTTCAGGTGCTTGGGGCCTTCCTGCGTCGCGGTGATGAAGGGGAGGTTGATGTCCGTCGACATGGTGGTCGACAGCTCCATCTTGGCCTTCTCCGCGGCTTCCTTGAGGCGCTGGAGCGCCATCGGGTCCTTGGAGAGGTCGATCCCCTGGTCCTTGCGGAACTCCTCCACCAGCCAGTCGATCACGCGCTGGTCGAAGTCGTCGCCGCCCAGGTGGGTGTCGCCGTTGGTGGCCTTCACCTCGAAGACGCCCTCGCCCAGCTCGAGCACCGAGATGTCGTAGGTGCCGCCACCCAGGTCGTACACGGCGATCTTCTCGTCCTTCTTCTTGTCGAGCCCGTATGCCAGCGCGGCGGCGGTGGGCTCGTTGATGATGCGCAGCACCTCCAGCCCCGCCACCTTGCCGGCGTCCTTGGTGGCCTGCCGCTGCGCGTCGTTGAAGTACGCGGGAACGGTGATCACGGCCTGCGTCACCTGCTGGCCGAGGTAGTCCTCCGCGGTCTGCTTCATCTTCTGGAGGATCATCGCCGAGATCTCGGGCGGCGTGTAGGTCTTCCCCGTGTTGGGGATCTCCACCTGCGCCATCCCGTTGGCCCCCGACGTGACCTTGTACGGCACCTTCTTCTGCTCCTCGCTCACCTCGGAGGCCTTGCGGCCCACGAAGCGCTTAATGGAGAAGACGGTGTTGGTGGGGTTGGTGATCGCCTGGCGACGGGCCACCTGGCCCACCAGGCGCTCCCCGTCCTTGGTGAACGCGACCACCGAGGGGGTGGTGCGCCCGCCTTCGGCGTTGGGGATCACCACCGGGTCGCCGCCTTCCATCACGGCGACGACGGAGTTGGTGGTCCCAAGATCGATCCCAATGACCTTCGCCATGGGCTCTCCTGACGTTAGTTGGTTTGCGTTGCAATCGACGCCCGTTCCGCGATGCACCGAGCACCGCGGAGCGCCGAACTGCCCGAGGAAAAGGCAACGGGCGTGCCGCGCAGAGCACCGTTTTTCCTGTGCTTTTGGCAGGATGTGACGGGCCCGCCCGGCCATTGTGGCGGACGCGGCGTCCGCCCTTCGTAGGGGCGCGATTCATCGCGCCCGCCAGCTGCATGGCACGGATGCCAGCCTCACCACACCCGACGAACTGTACCATGGACAGCCTGCGGGGGGGACGGTACGTTGCCGCGGTTCGTTACACCTTCAATCGTGCCCCATGCGCCGGTTCGTCCTCCCTGCCCTCCTCCTCGCCGCCTGCTCGCCCGGCGCGCCCCCACCCCCGGAAGCGGCGCCCGAGCCCCCGCGGCTGGTGGCGTTCGCGCCGGACGCGGGGGACGCGGCGGTGCCTGAGGCGCTGCGCGGGTTCTGCCAGGGCGAGCGCGCGGGCGGGCCGGTCACGAAGAGGTACGCACCGCACGACCGCCGGTGGACGCGTCCGCTCCCCGCGCTCGCGTGGTCGGGATACGCGCAGGGGGGCACGCGCTTCCGCGTGCCGCTGCGCTGCGTGGTGCGCACGCCAGGCGAGTGGGCGGCGGTGCGCGCGTACGGCGGGCTGCCGGACCGCGCGCTGCGCCCCGTGGACTTCGCCAGCCACCTGGTGATCGTGGCCACGCAGGGCGCGCTTCCCGGCGGGTACGTGTCGGTGGACTCGCTCTACTTTCGCGGCGACACGGTGACGGCGGTGGTCCTCCAGAGCCGCACCACCAGGCCGCCGCCGGGGCGCGGCATCAGCACCGTTCCCCTGTCGCTGGTGCAGGTGCCGCGGCGCGCGGCGACGGTGGAGTTCGTGGAGCGGGCGCGGCGCCGTTGACGGACGCGGGCGGCGCATCCAAGTTGCCGTCTCAACCTTACCTGGAGGCGCGATGACGGGCGGTGCCACGAACGACATCCACGAGACGATCGCCTTTCTGCGCGAGCGGGTGACGCGCGCGCCGCACGCCATCCTGGTGCTGGGCTCCGGCCTGGGCGGCCTGGCCGACGAGATCGAGGACGCCGTGCGCATCCCCTTCGGTGACATTCCCGGCTTCCCGCGGCGGACGCAGGAGCTGGCGGGCCACGCGGGGACGCTGGTGGTGGGGCGCTGGGCCGGCGTCGAAGTGGCGACGATGCAGGGCCGCTTCCACCTGTACGAGGGGTGGCAGCCGCGCGACGTGGCCCTCCCCGTCCGTGCTCTGGTGACGCTGGGCGCGGACGTGATGCTCCTGACCAACGCGGCCGGGGGCGTGCGCCCGGAGATGACGCCCGGCGACCTGATGA
The DNA here is from genome assembly GCA_030446945.1 of Longimicrobium sp. Classification (GTDB taxonomy): domain Bacteria; phylum Gemmatimonadota; class Gemmatimonadetes; order Longimicrobiales; family Longimicrobiaceae; genus Longimicrobium. Next base: position 10,954 of record JAUJMI010000005.1, read on the forward strand.
TCATCGCCGACCACATCAACCTGATGGGGAGCAACCCGCTGATCGGCGCGGTGCTGCCGGGCGAGCAACGCTTCCCGGACATGAGCGACCCCTTCGACTCCGGCTTCCGCCGCATCGCGGAGGAGGTGGCGCTGGAGCTGGGCATCCCGGTGACGCAGGGGGTGTACGCCGGCCTCCCCGGCCCCAGCTACGAAACCCCCGCCGAGATCCGCATGCTGGCCCGCCTCGGCGCCGACGCGGTGGGGATGTCCACCGTCCCCGAGGTGATCGTGGGGCGGGCGCTGGGGGTCCGCTGCTTCGGGATCTCGTGCATCACGAACCTGGCCGCCGGGCTGGGCGGCTCGCATCTTTCCCACGACGAGGTGATGGAGGTCGGTGCCCGCGTCCGCGACCGGCTGGCGGCGCTGGTGCGCGGGGTGCTGCCCAGGATCGCGGGGTCCAATCTGCCCTCCGAGGCGGCGGCCTGAACGGCAACCGCGCGTCACGGGGAGACACGGAGGGAACAGTGACAAAGAAGGGGTTGGAATTCCTCTGTGCCCTGCCCTCCGCGCCTCTGTGTGAACCGCTGTTCTGAATCCTGAGCTCGCCCCTCTCCGTACCCTGCTCCACCTGGGGAGATTACGGGCGGCTTTCACCCCCGCTCACCGTTCCCGCGAGGAGTCTTCTCCTCCCGCCCCACCCCTCCTCTGGAGCCAAAGGCGATGGACATCGAAGCCCTGACCGGACTCGTCGCGGTCACACTCGGCATCATGGTGGTGCTGGTCCCCGTCATCGGCATCACCGCGCGCTTCGCCCTGAAGCCGATCGTGGATGCCTTCGCCCGCGTGAAGGAGAAGGGCGAGGAGCAAAAGGTCGCGCTGATGGAGCAGCGCATCGCCCTGCTGGAGGAGCACCTCCACAGCATCGACCGCAACCTCGGCGCGCTGCAGGAGGACGCGGATTTTCGCCGCCAGCTCGACTCCCGGCTCGCAGGCGCGGACCACGCCGTACGCGGGCTGAGGGCGACCCTCACCCCGGCAGCTTACAACTGCCACCCTCTCCCACAATCCGCCGTGGGGAGGGCGGGGGGCCGGCGTTTTGCGGGCGGCGTTTGCCGCGGAGGAAGGCACGGGCAGTCGGACCCGCGCCGATGCCGCGGCTCCCCAGACCGCTTCAGCGGTCTTCCCGTGGTTCCAGACGCGGGCTTCAGCCCCCGGTGTTCGGGCCCAGCCACCCCCAAAAACACCACGCCCCCGGATGCCTGAGCATCCGGGGGCGTGGTGTCACGGAGGTGCCGGAGGGGTCGTGGAGACGTTCTCCGGCGGGGGCGGGGGCGGCGGGAGGCCGGTGGGGGTCGATTTCTCCCCCGGCGCGGGCTCGGTGCGCGGGCGCGGGCGCCGGACCTCCTCGTCGCGCTTGCGGGAGCGGCCGTACTCCCAGCGGCGGCGCACGTCCAGCGAGCCCTGGTAGTCGCGGTTGCGCAGGTTCTGCTGCAGGATCGGATCGCGGCGCACCGGCTCCACCGCCAGGCGCAGGCTCAGCGTGCGCGTGATCTCCCAGTCCAGCGCCAGGCCGAAGCGGCGCGCCCCGTTCTCGGTCGAGAAGATGTTGAAGATCTGGCCCGTCAGGAAGACGTCGTCCACCAGCTCCTTCCCGGCCTCCAGCGAGACCGCGCTGAAGATGCTGGCGCCCGACGACACGTTGAAGGCCCCGAACCCGGCCCCGCTGGGCCGCGCCCGCACGCGCACGTAGTCCACCAGGCCCGTGCGGATAAGCTGCTCCTCCAGCTCGCGCGTGATCAGGTTCCCAAAGAACTCCTCCAGGAACACGCCGCCCACGATCTGTGACGAAAGCGCCTCGAACGCCGTCCCCGCCGTGGCGCTCTGCCGGCCGAAGACGAGGAGCGAGGCGATCTCCGACGACGGCAGCGGCTGGCGCGTGTTGGCGCTGAGCGCGACCTGCGGGTTCTGCACCGTGCCGGTGAGGCGCACCTGCACCGTGATGTCCTCGCCGCCCAGCTCCGGGTCGCGCACCTGGTACTCGGCCAGGATGTCCAGCCCGGGGTTCAGCTCCTGGGTGCCGTAGAAGCGCACCACGCCGGACTGGATCTCGAACTCGCGCTCGATGGGGCCGATGGCGACGGTGTAGGTGCCGCGGCGCGCCTCCAGGTCTCCGTACACGGAGAAAGTGGGGCTCCCCGCCGGCTGGTCCACCAGCAGCTCTCCGCCGAGCTGGATGCGCGCGTCCGGCGACTGGAGCCACACGTTGTCGCCGATCGCCACCCGCAGGTCGCGCGGGCGAAGCGCGGCGAGCAGCGCCGAGGCGCCCGCCGGGGCGCTGACCGTGTCGGCGCCGATCTCGCCCACCTCCGCGCCCAGGATGTCCGCCTCACGCTCGGCGCCGAGCTCGGGGAGGTAGATGGTGCCGTCCTCGATGCGGACGTTGCCCGTCGCGACGGCGTTGGGGAGGCGGCCGGAGATGGCGAGCGCCGCGTCCACCTCCAGCTCGGCGACTTCGCGGTTGTCGATCACCTGGAAGTTGTCCAGCGCCAGGCGGACGTACACGTCCGGTCGCCCCGGATCGTCCAGGCGCACGGTGCCGTCCACGCGGGCGCGGCCCTCCGCGGAGTGCGCCACCAGCGAATCGAGCCGCACCAGGTTCCCGTCCAGCGAGACCTGGCCGACGATCCCGGTCCAGCGCACCCCCAGCGGCACCACCGTCATGGCGCCGCCGTACAGCTGCGCCCCGCCGCTCACGCGCGGCCTGCGCAGCGTCCCCGTCACCTGCACGCGGGCCTGCGCGACGCCCTCCGCGTCCGTGATGGTAGGGACGGCGGAGGCGATGAGCGCCAGCGGGAGCGAATCGGCGTTGAAGGTGGCCGTCAGGGCACCGTCGCGCGCGAGCTCGAACTGCGGGATCGTGCCGCCCAGCGAGACGGCCATCGGGACCCCCGCGCGCAGCTCCAGCACGCGCCGCCCGCCGATCTGCGCGTCGCCCGTCACGTCCATGCGCCCGGCGGCGTAGCGCCCCACGAGTGCGAGGCGGTCCACGCGGAAACCGCGCACCAGCAGCGAGTCCACCCGCGCGTCCAGCGAGATCAGCGGTGCGGCGACCGGGCCGGTGATGGCGGCCTGCAGGTTGAGCGCGCCCGCCAGGTCCGGCACGGCGGCGTTGGGGGCCAGGCGGCGCAGGTCCACCAGGCTCAGGTCGGTGATGCCGATGCGCAGGTCCGCGACGCCCGTGGTGGGGAGGGCGCCGTCCGCCTCGATCAGGCCGCGCCCGCCGTCCGCGCGGCGCAGGGCGAAGTTCTCCACCGCCAGCCCGCGGTCGCCCCAGCCGAGGCGGGCACGCTGCGCGAGCTCCCAGCGCGAGTCGCCCAGGCGCAGCGCCAGCGTGTCGAAGATGGCGCCCACCGGCGTGCCCCCGTCCAGCTCCAGCCTGCCGGAGGCGGCGATGTCGGTGGCGGGGTCGCGGCGCGCCGCAAGGGTGAAGGTGCTGCTCCCCGGCGCCAGGATCGCGTTCAGCCGCAGCTCGTCCAGCCGCTGCGTGCCGAATTCCAGCGCGGTGCCCTCCACGTTTACGCGCCCGTTCCACGCGGTGCCGGCGCGCAGCCCGCTGACGTCGAAGGCCAGCGTCCCCGCCGCCATGGTGCCGTAGCGCAGCCCGCGCCCGTTGCCGCGGGCCGCGATGGTGGGCGCCTTCACCGTTCCCGTGATCGTCCCCGCCGCCGTCAGCGCTCCGGCCAGGTCCGGGAGGGTGTCGCCGCCGGGGATGATGGGCCGGAGCAGCGCCAGGTCCGGCGCGTTCAGCGCGAACCGGAGCGGCGTGGCGGAGGGCGTGGTGAGCCCGATGGCGCCCGTGGCCGAGAAGCGCGCGCCGCGCAGCGCGAAGTCCAGCGTGTCCACCCGCAGGATGCCGCCGCGCGCCTCCAGCCGCGCGAGCCCGGTCTGCAGCGGATAGCGCCCGATCAGCGACCCCGGCTCGGCGCGGAAGGCGACGGTGCCGGCAAAGGTCTCCGGGGTGGTGCCGCGGCCCTGGATCGCGAGCGTGCCGGTGAGGCGCGTGCGCGGCGCGGACGTCATCCCCGGCAGCCCGCTCACGTCCAGGTCCGCGACGGCGCCGTTGACGGCGTACGAGGGGACGGGGCCCGGCGCGTACCAGCCGTCCACGTCCAGCAGCCCCTGGGCGCCGCGCAACGCCACGTCGAAGCGGTACGGCTGCCGCCCGCCGCCCGAGAAGGCCACCGGCCCCGTGACCGGCGAGGGGAGCAGGTCCGGACGGCCAAAAAGGGAGCCGATGCGGAAGTTGTCCACCCGCCCGGCCACGTCGAACTGCGCGGGGGTGCCGCCGGGGCGCCGCACGGTGCCGGCCAGCGCAAAGGTGCCGCCGCCCTGCGCCAGATCCACGCCGAAGCGCAGGTCCTCGGTGGTGCCGCGCGCGTTGAAGGTGCCGGTCAGCAGCCCCTGAGCGGCGGCCGGCGCGTTCTCCAGCACAGACGCCGCGCGGAACGCCTCCACCGAGCCCGCGATCTCGAACCGCGGCACCGCGCCGCCCAGCTCCACGTTGCCGCGCGCCGCGATGGCCCCCGCCGCGCCGCTCAGGTCGAAGCGGAAGTCGACGTTCTCCTGCGTCCCGCTCACCGTGATCGGCCCGGACAGGGTGGCGGAGCGGAAGGGGAGCGCCGGGAAGAGCTGCGTCAGCGTTGCGAGGGCGAGCGGCTCGGCGCGCCCCTCCAGCGAGTAGCGCATCGGCGGGCCCATCGCCAGCGTGCCGGAAAGCCCGCGGATGCGGCTCTCCGGCGCGGTGCCCACGGCGTACGCCAGGCTGCCGCCCTGGATGCGCAGCGCGGAGAGCGGGCCGGACAGGGTGGCGCCGCCGCGCAGCACCCCCTTCAGCATCTCCGAGCTCTCCGGGGCCAGCGGGCGCAGCGTGGACAGGTAGAGCGGGTCCATCCCCACGCGCAGCCCGTCCAGCCGCAGCGGCTGGCGCCCCTCCGCGAGGAGCACGCGGCCCTCCGCGGTCAGCACCGACGGCGTGGCCTCGGGCGCGTCGCGCGGCGTGACGCGCGCGGCTAGGTCCACCCGCAGCGCCTCGCCCTCGCTGACCACGGTGCCGCTCACGACGCCGGCGAACTCGGTGCGGTCCAGGTAGCCGAGCTCCTCCAGGTCGGCCAGGCGGACTCTCTCCATCGTCAGGCGGGCGTCGCGGACGGCCGTGGGCTGGCCGGGGGCGGTGATGACGGTTACGCTCCCGCCCAACCGCGAATCCAGGATCGCCACGCGCGCGTCGGTGACGGCGTACTGCGTGCGCCCCCCGCTCAGCGTGTTGATCCCCAGCGAGAACGCCGCCGTACCCTGGCCCGGCACCGCGATCCCCAGCCCCTGCAGATCGCGGAAGTCGAGCGGGGCGAAGCGCAGGTCGATGTCGTACGCCAGCGCGTCGCCCGCCGGGGTCAGCGTCCCGGAGCCGGCGAAGCGCGAGTGGGCCGCCCTCACCTCGGCCAGGTTGAAGCGGATCACCTGGTCACCGCGGTCCTCGAAGAAGCCGCGGACCTGGGCGATGCGCGTGTCCGGGTTCCGCACCGTGGCCGACGCGCTGCCGATCTCCACGCGCCACCCGCCCCCGCCGCCGAAGCGCACCAGGGGGAGGGTGGCGTCCAGGTCGCTCAGGTAGGATACGCGCACCCAGCGCCCGCCCTCGCGCCGGATCTCCGGCTGCTTGAGGGAGGCGAAGCGGCCGGTGGGGGCGGCGGGGCGGCTTTCCAGCGGGTAGGCGATGCGCGCCCGGCCGTCCACGATCTTCATCCCGCGGATGACGATGGAGCGCGCCGCGGCCTCGTCGCCATCGGAGCCCGCGGGGCGCACGGGGGTGCCGTCCGCCTCCGCCACCACGATCTGGAAGACGTTCCACTCGCCCTTTGCGTCCTGCGAAAGCCGCAGGTCGGGGCGGATCAGCTCCGCGTCGCGCAGCACGTACGCGCCGGTGCCGCTCACGGAGCCCGCGTCCAGCGTGCCGCGCGCCAGCGGGGCGGCGACGATGGTGTCGCCGTTCGCGTCCAGGAAGGCGACGTTGCGCAGCGCGATGGCGAGCGAGCCGTCCTCCTCCACCGCCTGCACCGTGAACGCGGCCCGCGGCAGCCCCAGCGCCATGCTGACGCGCTCCTCGGCCACCTCCATGGTCTGCGTGCGGCGGATGAACATCCACACGCCGCCAAAGGTGAGCGCGAAGCCCACCAGCAGCCCCAGCATGAGGAGGCCGATGCGTCCCAGGCGGCGGCGCGGCATCAGAACGTCTGCCCCACCGAGAGCTGGAAGATGAAGCGGTTGAGGCTCAGCGCCCCTCCCCGCCCCTCAGGCGCGAAGCTCTGGTTGACCGGCGTGGGAAGGAGCCGGTCGTTCTCGTCGATGGCGTAGAGGCACCCCCGCTCCGGGTCGTAGGGGTTGTACGCCACGTCCACGCGCAGTGGCCCCACCGGCGTGGCGTAGCGGAGCCCCACCCCGGGCGTGATGCGCAGCCCCGGATCGCGGCTCTGGCAGCCGTCCGCCTGGCGGGTGGCCGGGTCCCACACCCGCCCCGCGTCCACGAAGCCGGCCAGCCGCAGCGACTCGCGCAGAAAAGGCGAGGGCGCCGTCACCTCCAGCGTTCCCAGCAGCGTTCGGGTTCCCCCCGTGGCCGAGTTGAGCGTGTCCACGTCCAGCTCGGTGACGTTCTTGCCCTTGTCGCGCAGGCTGGTGCGCTGCACGTAGACCTGCGGCCCCAGCTCGTTGCGCGGAAAGCCGCGCACGCTCGCCGGGCCGCCGCCGTAGAAGCGCCGGTTGGGCGGGATGTAGCCGTCGCCGTTCAGCAGCCCCTGGAAGAACGTCCCCCCCGCCAGCCGCCCGGAGGCGATGACGGCGCCGCCCAGCCGCCGGTACACCGTGCCATCGGCGTACACGCGCAGGTACTCGTCCTGCGAGCCCAGCAACGCCGAGGCGTAATCCATGGTGGTGCGCAGCTGGTGGCCCCCGCTGGGGAACGGGTCCAGCCGCACGCGGTTGCGCAGCACGGAGGCGTTCAGCGAGTTGGACCAGCGCGACCGCTTCAGCGCCTCGATGTCCTCGCGGTTGCACACCTCCACCGCCACGCAGAAGAAGAAGTCGTTCGCCTCGGTGCGCGACCTTTCTACCGTGAAGGTGCTCGAGAGGAGCGTCCCCGTCGCCACCTGGCGGACGAAGCCGGCCTGCCCGCCGCGCGCGCTGCGCAGGTAGAGCCCCACCTCGGTGAGCCGCTCCGCGTAGGCGCTGGCCAGGAACGAGGTGCGGATGCCGAAGAGGCGCGGCTGCACGAAGTCCGCGGCGACGCGGTAGTTCAGCGCGCTGGCGATGGTGGTGTCGATGGGCGTCGAGGTGGAGTCCAGCTGGAACTCGTCGCATAGCGGCGTGTCGCGCAGCCCCTGCACGGGCCCCGCCGCGCCCAGCTTCGACACCAGCCCGGAGACCTCCAGCCGGCGTGCCCCGCCCAGGAAGTTGCGGTCCGTGTGGCTGCCGCGGGCGCGCAGGCAGTCCTGCGTCCCGTAGCCCGCCGAGAGGTCCACCGCGTAGCGCGCCGCCTCGGCCACGCGCACGATCACGGTGGAGCCGATGCTGTCCATCTCCAGTTGCGCACTGTCCGGCGTGAGCTGGAGGGAGTCCGGAGCCACCTCCACCGCCGCGAAGTCCACCAGCTCCAGCTCGAACAGGTTGCGCTGGCTGCGCGACAGGTCGGTGGCGCGCAGCCGCCGCCCCTCGCGGATTGCGATCTGGTGCCGCGCCGTGCGCTCGCTGATGCGGTCCAGCCCCGCGAAGAGGACGGTGTCCACGGTCACCAGCGGCCCGGTGTTGGCCACCAGCTGCACCTCGGCCACGTCCGCGATGGTGTCGATGGAGTAGTTGCGCAGCACCTGGGCGTAGGGGAAGCCCCTGTCCAGCAGGTTGTTGCGCACCGTGTCCACCGATGCCAGGAAGTCGTTGCGCCGGAACGGCTCGCCCAGCTTGAGCGGCAGCTTCCGCGCGATCTCGCCCGTGCTGTCCGCGCGCTCCACCCCCTCCACCTCCAGCACCCGCAGCGTCACCAGGTCGCCGGGGGTGATGCGAAAGGTGACGTCCACGTCGCCGCCCGCGATCTCCTGCACCCCGGGGACGACGCGGGTGCCGTAGTAGCCGTTGTCGCGGTACGCCAGCTGGATGCGCACCACGTCGCGCGAGAGGATGCCCAGGTCCAGCGTGGGCTCCTTGCGCCCGTAGCCGAACGGGCAGATGGGGAGGATCCCCAGCAGCTTGCACGACCTGCCGCGCGTGGTGACGACGCGGCGGAGGGTGTCCTCGGAGATCTCGAGGTCGCCCTCGAACTGGACGCGGCGGATCTCCCGCCCGGCGAACTGCGCCAGGCCGGGAAAGGGGCCGGAGGGCGCCCCGCCCCCGCCGGCGCACGCACCCAGGACCACCACCGCCACCAGCAGGGCGAAGGCGTGGAGCCGGCGTCTCGGTATTCTGCGCTCGGGCGCAGCGTGCATCGGTTTACGCTTGGGCAGGCGGCGTGCGGCGACGCTCTCCGGGGGCAGCGTGCGCGCCGGGCCGGAGTGCGGAATATTGGCAATCTACTGCGCGGCGCGGGCAAGGCAAAGCGGCGCGTCTCATACTCGCCCCGGTACGTTCCTGCACCGGTGTACCCGGCGGGGGAAACACTCGTTCCGGGCGCGCCACCCGGAGCGTCAACTCGGCTCCCCAACAGGCACCGTATCCACCTCTACCGGCGGGATGAAGATGCTGTCGCGCGGCCCCGGCGTCACCGGGTCGGCCACCCCCTCCGGCTCGCGCGCCTCCGGCTCCTCGCGCCGCGGGCGCGTCGACTCCTCGGCACGGGGCGCGGAGCCGTCCACCGGGAAGCCGGCGCGGCGGCGCACGTCGCGCCACACGCGGGCGGACTGCTCGCGCACCCACTCGCGCAACTGCGTCCCCACGGCATCGGCGGCGCGCTCCCACCACGGTGGCGCGTCGGGGGCGCCGCGGGGGCAGACGCTGGGCGGCACGGCGCGGCGCAGGAAGTACTCGTCGAACGATGCGCCCGTGGCCCGGCACCCCGGCGAGATCACGCGCAGTCCCGCCACCGCCACCTTTCGCTCCACCACCCCGCCCGGCGGCTCCCACGCCAGCGGCACCCGCCCGTTGGCGGCCGCGCGCACGATGCGCCCCCACACCGGCGCCGCCAGCTCGCCGCCGGAGCCGCGTGCCGTGATGGGGCGCCCCCGGTCGAAGCCGATCCACACCGCGCCCACCACCTCCGGCGTGAAGCCGACGAACCAGGCGTCGGTGGCGCCGTTGGTGGTGCCCGTTTTCCCGGCCGCGGGGCCGCGCAGCCCCACGTCGCGCGCCTTGCGGCCGGTGCCGCGGTCCACCACGTCGCGCATCGCGTCGGTCACCAGGAAGGCGACGCCGGGGTCCATCACCCGCCGCCGCCGCACGCGCGGCTCCCACAGCACCTCCCCCGCCCCGTTCTCCACCCGCGTCACGAAGCGCGGCTCCACCCGCGTCCCCAGCGTGGCGAAGGCGGTGTACGCCCTCACCAGCTCCAGCGGCTTGAGCGCCGCCGCACCGATCGCGACCGACGGGAGCTCCGGCACCCGGGCCGTGATCCCCATCCGCCGCGCCTCGGAGCTGACCTCGTCCAGCCCCGCGCGCTCGGCCAGCCGCACCGCCACCGTGTTGACGGACCAGCGCAGCGCGTTGCGCACCGACACCGGACCGCGGAAGCGCCCGTCGAAGTTGCGCGGCTCCCACAGGTCGCCGGCGGGCATCTGGCGGCGCAGCGGCTCGTCGACAAAGGTGTCGGTGAGCGCCACGCCCTGCCCCAGGGCGGCGGCCCACACGAACGGCTTGAACGCCGACCCCGGCTGGCGGAACCCCTGCGAGATGCGGTCGAAGCGCGAGTCCTCGAACGACCTTCCGCCCACCCACGCCCGCACGTCGCCGGTGCGCGCGTCCATGAGCACGGCGCTCCCTTGCAGGTATGGCGTCTCGGCGCCCACCCTGGCATCCTTCCGCCGCGGCCCCGCGAAGCGCCCGAACACGCCGCCCTCCACGCGCCGGATCTGGGCCTCCAGCTGCGCCTCCGCGGCGGCCTGCGCGCGCGGGTCCAGCCCGGTGCGGATGCGTAGCGCCCCCGTGTACAGCTCCTGCCCCATGCGGTCTTCCAGCACGCGGCGCACCATCTCCACGAAGTACGGCGCCCTCCGACGCTGCCGCTCCGGCTCCCATCGCGCCAGCTTGAGCCCCACCGCGCGCGATTGGTCGCGCTCCAGGGGCGTGATCCGCCCCTGCTGCGCCATCAGCCCCAGGATCAGGTTGCGGCGCGCGAGGGAGCGGTCCGGGTTGCGGCGCGGGTTGTAGTGAGTCGGCGCCTTGGGCAGACCCGCCAGCAGCGCGGCTTCCGGCAGCGTCAGGTCCGCCGCGTGCTTCCCGAAGTAGATCCGCGCCGCCGACTCGATCCCGTAGACCCCCTCGCCGAAGTAGATCTGGTTGAGGTACGTCTGGAGGATCTGGTCCTTGTCGTACTTCGCCTCGATCTCGGTCGCGACGCGGATCTCCAGCAGCTTGCGCTTGATGGTGCGCTCGGAGGCCGGCAGGCGGTGCGGAAAGACGTTGCGCGCCACCTGCATGGTGATGGTGCTCGCCCCCTGGCTGCGCCCGCCCGGCATCAGGTTGCGTGCCGTGGTCCCCAGGAAGCGTCGCCAGTCCACCCCGTGGTGTGAATAGTAACGCTGGTCCTCCACCGCCACGAACGCCTCCGGCACGTACTTGGGAAGTCGCGTGATCCTCACCACCTCCCATCGTACGGGCGTGAGCCGCGCCAGGATGCCGCCGTCCGCATCGTAGACGGTCGCGGCGCCGCCGGGCTGCAGCGACGCCACGCGCGCCACGTCCGGGCACCCCATGAACCCGCACCGCTCCCACACGAAGGCGGGGATGAACCCCACGAGCGCGAACGCCCCCAGCACCCATCTGCGCCGCCGCGGGTCGCGCAGCGACGAGCCGAGCGCCCCCACCGTCCCGTCCAAGACGCCCACGAAGAAGTCCGCGTCACGGCGCAGCGTGTCGCGCAGCCAGCCGCGTGGGTTCTTGGCCGCGTACCGTGCCGTCGCGACGAACTCTTCGCAGCGCTGGCGCACGCGCGGAAAGTAGCCGCCCCGGTACAGGTTGCGGATGCGTGGCTCGGGCTGCGGATCCGTCATGGCCAGCGGTATGGGGACACGCCCGTGAAGGGCCGGGCGCCGCGCCGGGCGACCCGCGACAGGGGGCTCGGCTGTCAGAACTGCACAAACCCCGCCCGCGCGGCGTGGAGCCCCTGCGACCCGGACGTCCGGCCACCAGAACTGCCGCGGCCCTTGCGCCCCGGGAAGCCGGGCGACAACCTGTTTTCGACACGCGATCCCCGTTCCCCCGTCCCCCGTCCGCATGCGGCGCCTGGCCCTGGTCCTCGCCCTGCTCGTCGTCTCGCTCGTGCTCCCCGCACGGGCGTGGGCGGACGCGGGGTTGAGCTGGGAGCTGCGCGGCCAGCGCACCGCCGAACCGAGCCGCGAGGCCACGGTGGCGCCGGCGACCTCGGAACCCGCCACGCTCCTCGCGGCGCAGGGCGCTTCGCTGCTTGCGCTCGTGGAGCGGGGCGGGCGGAGCCGGACCCCTGCGGACCGCGTGGAGCCTGCCACGGAGCCCCGCGCCGGGTGCCGGCGCTCCATGGGCGCCGCGCGGAGCCGGCTGCGGGCCGTGGAGCTGAGCTTCATGGGCTCCGCGCCGGACCGGGCCGCGGCCACCCGCGGCGTCGTCGGCCACCACGCCTCCCCCGCCCCACCCCGCCCCAGCTGACGGCCCGCCCGGCCGTGCATCCAGCCGATCCCTGACGGCGGCGGCGTCGAGCCACCGACCGCCCACACATCGTCCGCCCGGCCCAGCCGGCCGGCGCGCGCGCACGCACGCACCGCAGGAGTGCACATGACAGCAGACAGGGCAGCGACCAACCCGAACGAGGCCTGGGGCTCACGGGCGGGGTTGATCCTCGCGATGGCGGGGAACGCAGTGGGGCTGGGGAACTTCCTCCGCCTCCCCTGGCAGGCGGCCGCCGACGGGGGCGGCTCGTTCATGATCCCCTGCTTCAACTCGCGAGATCCGCGACATAAGGCGTCCGTTCCCACCCCTGACTCCGCCGCTCCCTGGCGCATGAAGCTCCGATCCGCAATCGCACTGCTCTGCCTGGCCGTGGCAGCCGCCTTCGCGCCACTGGCGGCGCCCCTCCCCGCGCTGGCGCAGGCGGCGGCCGCGCCGGCCGGCGGACAGGACACGATCGTCGCGCCTCCGCCACCCGGCAGCCCGGCCGCAGCCTACGATTCGGCCCCGCTGCCCATCACCCGCGAGCAGCCCGAAGCCGCTGAACAGGCCGAAAGCGGGCTCATGGCGCGGATCGACGCCACTATCGGCGCGGTCAACGGTGTGATCGGCGCGTTCTTCTTCTTCGACGTACTTTTCTGGGACGATCAGCACGAGCTGCCGTTCCTGGTCCTGTGGCTGGTGATCGGGTCGCTGTTCCTGACCTTCCGCATGGGCTTCATCAACCTGCGCGCGTTCGGCCACGCCATCGCCGTGACCCGCGGCAAGTACACAAACCCGAACGCCCCCGGCGAGGTGTCGCACTTCGCCGCGCTCACCACCGCCCTTTCGGCCACCGTGGGGCTGGGCAACATCGGCGGCGTGGCGGTGGCGGTGAGCGTCGGCGGCCCGGGCGCGACCTTCTGGATGATCATCGCGGGGCTGCTGGGAATGAGCGCCAAGTTCGCCGAGTGCACGCTGGGCCAGATGTACCGGGAAACCCGCTCGGACGGCAGCGTCCTGGGCGGCGGCATGCAGTACCTCTCCCGCGGGTTCGCCGAGCGCGGGATGGGAGGGGTGGGCAAGGTCCTGGCGGTGATGTTCGCCGTGTTGTGCGTGGGGGGCTCACTCGGAGGCGGCGCCAGCTACCAGGTCAACCAGTCGCTGAACGCGATCCAGGAAACCATCCCGCAGCTGGCGGCGGCGCCCTGGGCGTACGGGCTCCTGATGTCGTTCCTGGTGGGCGTCGTGATCATCGGAGGCATCCGACGCATCGCCAACGTGGCCGACAAGGTGGTTCCGCTGATGTGCGGCGTGTACGTTCTTGCCGCGCTGTACATCCTGGCCATCAACTTCACCGCCATTCCCGGCGCCTTCGGTACCATCATCAGCTCGGCTTTCGCGCCGAGCGCGGCGTACGGCGGCTTCCTTGGCGCCCTGGTCGTGGGCTTCCGCCGCGCGGCGTTCAGCAACGAGGCCGGCACGGGCTCCGCCGCCATCGCCCACTCGGCGGCAAAGACCGAGTACCCGGTGCGCGAAGGGATCGTGGCGCTCCTCGAGCCCTTCATCGACACCGTCGTGGTATGCACGATGACTGCGCTCGTCATCGTCATCACCGGCGCGTACAACGACCCCGCCCATGCCGACCTGATCGCCGCGAACAAGGGCGCTGCGCTCACGTCCCGGGCCATGGGATCGCAGATCTCGTGGTTCCCGTACGTCCTCTCGGGCGCGGTGTTCCTGTTCGCCTACTCCACCGCCATCTCGTGGTCGTACTACGGCGAGCGGTGCTGGGTGTGGATGTTCGGCGACGCCGCCTCCAAGTACTACAAGGCGCTGGTGATCGTGTTCGTGTTCCTGGGCTCCATCATCACGGCCACGAACATCCTGGACTTCGGCGACCTGATGATCCTGGGCATGGCCTTCCCGAACCTGGTGGGCGTTTACCTGCTGAGCGGGAAGGTGCGGCGGGCGTTGGACGACTACTGGACGAAGCTCAAGAGCGGCGAAATCCGCCGCTACGACGCGCACGCGGTGGCGGGAGACTGATTTCCGCCGTCCGCGGGTGACGGGGCCCGCGGAGGACCGGCGGGAGCCGCCGGGGGTAGCCCTCACCCCCCGCTCGTCGGCAGCGCGGCAGGCGTGAGGCCCCGCCTTGATCACATGGACACGTTGAAAAAGGACCGCTCCCCGGCCGGGGGAGCGGTCCTCTTGTTGAACGCGCCCGGAGGCGCGGCCCGTTCAGCCGACGCGGAGGAGCTTGGCCAGCTCTTCCTGCGACAGCTCGCCCGACTTGCGGCCGCGCGTGGTGCGGGCCTCCTTCTGGGCGGCACGCTTGGTCTGCGGCATCGGCGCCTGCTCCACCGGCGGGGCCGGCTCGCCGTCCTCGCCCAGGATCAGCGGGGTGTCCGCGACGAAGAACGAGTAGCCCGGGACGTTGACCCGCGGGATGCGGGAGCCCAGCAGCTGCTCCACCGCCGCCACGTCGCCGACCTCGACGCCGGCCATCAGGGTGATCGCAACGCCCGGCTCGCCCGCGCGGGCGGTGCGGCCCACGCGGTGCACGTACCCTTCCGGGTCCTTGGGTGCGTCGTAGTTGATGACGTGCGAGATGCCGTCCACGTCGATCCCGCGCTGCGCCACGTCGGTGGCCACCAGCACCTGCACCTCGCCGCTGCGGAACGACTCCAGCGCGCGGACGCGCTGCTGCATGTTCCGGTCGCTGTGCATCGCCTCCACCTTGATGCCGGCGCGCGACACGGCCTGCGCCACGCGGTCCGCGCCGAACTTGGTGCGGCAGAACACGAGCGCGCTCTTGAACTCCGGCTTGCGCAGCAGCTCCAGCAGGAGCCCCGTCTTCTGGCGCGCGTCCACCGGGTAGACGAACTGATCCACCCCCTCCGCGGCCTGCACCTTGGGCGCCGCCTCCACCGTGACCGGGTCGCGGAGGATGTCGTACGCCAGCGACTTCACCGAGTTGGGCATGGTGGCGCTGAAGAAGAGCGTCTGCCGCCCCTCCTTCGGCATCCGCCGCATCACCTCGTTGATCTGCGGGCGGAAGCCCATGTCCAGCATCCGGTCGGCCTCGTCCAGCACCAGCACCTCGACTCTGGAGAGGTCGACGTTGCCGCGCTCGATGTGGTCGATCAGGCGCCCCGGCGTGGCCACCAGGATCTCGTAGCCGGCGCGCAGGCCGCGCATGTCCTTGTCCAGCGGCACGCCGCCATACACCACGCCCACGAACAGCTCGCTGCCACGCGCGTAGTCCCGCGCGGACTCGGACACCTGGATCGCCAGCTCGCGCGTGGGGCAGAGGACGAGGGCGCGGAGCCCTTCCTTGCCGCGCAGCCGGTGCAGTGTGGGAAGCATGAACGCCGCCGTCTTGCCGGTCCCGGTGGGAGCCCGGCCGAGGACGTCCCGCCCCTCGAGGGCGGCGGGGATGGCCTGCTGCTGGATGGGGGTGGGGATTTCGTAGCCCAGCGCCGTGACGTTGCGGACCAGCTCGGGCGCGAGGTTCAGCTCATTGAAATGCATCTTTTCCTTGTAGGGGTGGCCCGGGCTCTTCCCTCCGGGTCCGCCGCTGGTAGCAGCGCAGGCACCGCGTGGTGCCCATCGTTCGCCGCTCGTGAGTTTGTCCAGGATTGGACGTAGTGCCCAGAAGAATCACACGCCCATTCTGGCGCGGGGCACGACCGCGTGTCTCGGAATTCGTTCCAAGTCGTCTATTTTAACGCATTTGCCCGGTTTCCGCTACGGGAACAGCAGGGGATAGAGGAGAGGGAACAGGGAATGGCCAGCAAACCCCCTCCCCCTGTCCCCCTGTCCCCTGCCCCCTGCCCCCCGGTCAGACACTTGCAGCACCGCGCCGTAGCGGCCCGCCACGGGCGGCACTAAGTTGTCGCGGCTTGCCGCACGCCCGGGGGCGGGGCGGCTCACCGGCGCACCCTCGCGGGCGCCCGCACGATGTGTGAACCATGGCAGACCTTCGCGAATTCACCGGGCCCAACGCGGCCTACGTGCTGGACCTGTACGACCGCTTCCTGAGCGACCCCACCTCGGTGGACGAAACGTGGCGCGGCTACTTCGCATCGTTTTCGCCGAGCGACGAGCGCGCGGCCGTCGGCATTCCCGCGGACGTGGACCGGATCGTGGCGGCGCGGGAGCTGGCACGCTCCATCCGCGCGCGGGGGCACACCGCGGCGCGGCTGGACCCGCTCGGCTCCGAGCCCTCGGTGGACCCGGCGCTGGACCCCGCCTTCCACGGGATCAGCGAGGCACACCTGGCCGCGCGCCCCGCATCGGTGGCGCGCAGCGCGCCGGGAGGGGAGAAGGAGTGGCTGAGCGCGATACGGCAGCTGAGGGAGAACTAGAAAGGGGCCAACGCGAGCTATGTCGACCTCCTTCACG
>JAUJMI010000493.1 GCA_030446945.1 Longimicrobium sp.
GCGCTCCGGACTCCCGCGGCGACCGGAGGATCTAGCCGGCGAGGCAGCGATGTCCGCGGGTCGCGACAGATCCCTCGGAAGGCGCAGTAGATCCTCCGCTCCGCGCCACGGTCCGCGCCTTGGGAGAGGCCCGAGAAGCGCTTTGCTCAGGATGACAAATGGGGGGCGAGAAAAGGGGGAAACAGGTGCGGGGCGACCGTCGTCTCGGTCGCCCCGCACTAACGCACCTAACGCACTTCCCCTACTTCGCCGAGAGCGTCGAATTCTTCTCGATGTACTCCGACCACTCCGGCGGCACGTCCGTGTCCGGGAAGATGGCCTGGACGGGGCACTCGGGCTCGCAGGCGCCGCAGTCGATGCACTCGTCCGGGTTGATGTAGTACTGGTCGCCCGCCTCGTAGATGCAGTCGACGGGGCACACCTCTACGCAGCTTGCGTCCTTGGTGCCGATGCAGGGCTCCGCGATTACGTACGGCATATGCTCTCTTCAGCGGGTTGGAATCGTTGTCGCTCGGGCCTGGCTCCGGTGCCCCGAAGCGATACGATAACGTCCGGCAGCAGGGTTGTCCATACGCACTCGAACGATCGTTCGAATATTATTTCAGGTGAGCGTCGAACCACTCCAGCGTAGCCTCCGACGCGGTGCGCAGCGTGTCGGCGGCGCCCTGGTACGGGTGCTTCGCGCCAAAGGTGTGGTCCGCGTCCTGGATCAGCAGGAGCTCCGCGTTCTCGCCCGCCATGTCCCACAGCGTCCGCGCGTCGTCGGGCGTCACGGAAGTGTCCGCCTCGCCGTGCACGATCAGCCAGGGGAGGGTGAGCCGGGCCGCGGCACGGCGGATGTCCAGCCGCTCCGTGTTCTCTTCCACGTCGTGAAGATAGGCGGGGCCCACCGGCATCGCCTGGCCGGTGCGCGCGTTGGCGATCTCCACGGACTCGCCGCGCCGCCAGCGCCCGAGCTGCTCGTCCGTCCAGCGGTGCACGGTGGCGATGGCGTTCCACGTCACCAGCGCATCCACGCGCCCGTCCTCCGCCGCGGCCAGCACCGCCTCCCCGCCCCCGCGGGAGTGCCCCAGCAGCCCCAGGTGCTTGGGACGCCTGGGCAGCAGGCCTTTGCCGCGCACCGCCTCCAGCAGCATGCGGATCTCCTCCACGTTGCGACTGTGCGTCTGCTGCGCGAAGAGGTCCAGCGCGCTGAAGTCCACGCCGTCCGCCCCCACCCCGTTGTGCGAGAAGTCGAACGACACCACCGCGTGTCCCGCCGCCGCCAGTGAGCGCGCCACCGCCGGAAAGAACCCCCACTCACGGAACCCCTTGAACCCGTGGCAGATCACCACCGCGCTCAGTGGTTTCGTCCCTTCCTGCACGCGGAGGTCGCCGCGCACGGGCGGCCCGCCGTCTCGTGGGCGCAGCTCGAAGCGGGTGCGGGTCAGTGCGGTCGTAGTCTCGGGCATATGCGGCGGCGCGTGGCTGGTGGGTTGTGGAGTGGCGATTGGACCGGTGCAGCCCTGCGCGTGCCGCGGGGGGCTGGGGGGGTGAAGGCCCTCACGTCACCATCGGGCACCCCGCGCACGGCACCCTGCGCGGGCACCCCTCGCACGGCAGCTCGCCCTCGTCCATGGGCGCTTCGGCGGCGGCGACGCGGGCGGCGAGGTAGCGGATGCGGCGCGGGTTGAGCGGGTCGTCGAACTCGCCCTCGCGCACGCGCCCCAGCGTGCCGGACGCGGCGGCGGCCACCAGTGCGCGGAGCTGGTTCGTCTCCTCCGCCGCCATCGGCACCAGGCCCTCGACGGGGCGGCGGGGGGCGCGCTCCACCTTGAGCACCTGCCGCGCGAATGAGACGAACATCGAGCACGCCTCCGGGCAGGGGACCCGCGCGTCGCCGTGGGGCGGCCCCTCGCCGGCCATCTCCAGCGGCGTCGCCTCGTCCACCTCCCACGCGACGCGGCGCAGGCACACGGCGTCGCCGCAGCAGGCGCGGACGGCGTTCCGCACGGCCTCGGTCTCCAGCAGTTTGACGGCGCCGTACATCCCGGTCTGCCGCGCCGCCGTCTCGCGCCAGTGCGTCACGCGCAGGGTGCCGGTGCGCCCTGCGTGCCAGTGCACCGCGCAGGCGGGGTACAGGTAGTCGAGCGCGGTCCACAGCGCGCTCTCGTCCAGCTCCACCAACGCCCACCCCGCGCGCAGGTTGGGCGAGCTCTTGAGCGGCCGATGCTCCCCGTCGTCGGTCACCTGCGCGATGGCGCGCGCGGCGAACGGGTCGCGCGAGACCTCCAGCGCGTCCAGCGGAAAGCCGACATCGCGGCGATGGCGGATCTCGTAGCGCCCGCCCCCCGTCGCGCGGACCAGCGCCTGGAGGAAGGCGCGCCCCGCGGGCCCCGCGTCGTCCACCCACGCCGCCAGCGCGGCGCGCGCCTCCGCGATCCCGCCCGGGGCGTGCGCGCCGCGCTCCCGGGGGCGGTCAGACACGGGCGTCCTCGCGCGCCAGGATCCCCTCGGGGACGTCCGCGCCGGCCTCGCGGGCGCGCTGCAGCACGATCTCCGCCACCTCCGGGAAGGTCCCGACCGGCGCCGCGTAGAAGATGGCGCGCCCGTCCTTCTCCGTCACCGAGCTCAGCGATGGGCGGTTGATCCCCAGGTCATCCGGGATGGTCTCCTGCGTGTGCCACCCCTCGGCCACGAAGAAGGGGACGAGCACCA
>JAUJMI010000494.1 GCA_030446945.1 Longimicrobium sp.
TCAGGATGACAAACTGACTTTGGACGACAAAACGGGACGACGGACGCTCAGCATGACGCACAGAAGAGCGGGGCGACCGTTCTCCCGGACGCCCCGCACTAACGCACTAATGCACTAACCCACTTCCCCTAACTTCCCAGCCTGTAACTGTACCCCGTCACCGGCTGCGTCGTCGGCAGCAGGACCTCAAAGGGCGCGGTGGCGTCCTTGGCGGGGGCGCTCACGGCGATGCTCTGCGTGCCCACGGGGCCCGACGGGCCGAAGAAGGTGAAGTTGATGCGGATGGGCGTGCCCGCGCGGGCCGCGCCGCCCTTCACGGTGCCGGCGAGGCGTGCGCCGTCTTCGCGAGTGCTGAGCTGCACCTCGTCCAGCTGCACCGGCAGGGAGTCCGCCGCCTGCAGCGTGCTCACCGCCAGGTTCCGGTTCGTCGTCTCCACCGCCGTGTTGCGCGACGCCTTGGCCGCGTCCGAAAGTCCCTTGTACGCGTTGAAGAGGATGATCCGCGCGTTGTAGTTGAGCGGGTCGATCTGCACCAGGCGCGTGGCCACGGGGATCAGGTCCTGCCAGCGCTCGAGCTTGTACAGCGAGAGCGCGTGGTTGTACCAGGCGTCGCGGTGGTTCGGGTCCAGGCGGTGCACATCGGCGAAGAGCTCGGCGGCACGCGCGAAGTCGTTGGTGGCGAAGTAGTGCGCCCCGGCGTTCAGCAGCCCGGAAAGGCTCCCGGCCCGCGTCTCGACGAGCTCCGCGGCGTTCGCGGTGTCGGGAGTGACGCGCTCCAGCGAGGCCAGCGCCGCACGATACGCCGTCGAAGCGCGCGCGTGGTCGTTGCGGCCCGCGTACACCACCGCCTGGTTGAAGTACGCCTGCGGCATCGCGTCGTTCAGCCGCCCCGCCTGCTCCCACTGCGCCAGCGCCACCGCGGTGTCCTGGCGGTTGAACGCCTCCACGCCCGCGTTGAACACCGTCTGCGCGGCGCGCTCGCGCAGCGGGTTGACCTCGCCCGCGAACTGCGGGCAGAGCTCGAGCGTGCGGCGGAAGGCACTGTCCGCGGCCGCGTAGTTGTTGGTGCCGAGCGCCGCCTGGGCCAGCAGGAAGTGGTGGAGCGGGTTGTTGGCCTCGGCGGCGATTCCGGCGCGCGCCTGCTCCATGGCCGAGTTGAAGAACGGCGTCTGCGCCGCGCCCTGCACCACCAGCGTGCGGTTGAGCGCGGCCTGCGCGGCGGTGGCCTGCGCTGTGACGGTGGGCGCGCCGTTGGCGCACTGCACCTGCGGCAGCGCCGACGAAGCCGCCACGGCCGCCGGCGCGGCCGCAACGCCGCCGGTGGTGTTCGCGCTCGCGCAGGCGCTCGCCACGGCGATGCTGGCGGCAAAGATCAGCCCACGTTCGATGTTCATTTCCGTCCTCCGTGGAAGGGAAAGGTGCCGCCCCCGCAAAGGGGCGATCGGGTCCGGAGCCCGGCCGCGGGGGCTACCCCTCGGCCGCGACGCCCTCGGCCAGCAGGGCGCGGTACGCGGCCAGCGGGGTGATCCCCAGCGCCGCCGCAGCCCGCGCCACGTCCTCGAACTCCGGCTTGGCCCGCTCGCCCCCGCCCGGGAGCGTCGAGCGCTTGACGCGAACTTCCTGCCCGCGCCACAACACGGTCTCCATCCGTCGCGGCAGTGTGCGCCGGTCCGCAGCCCAGAAGCGCACCCCGATGGTGGAGCCCGCCTGGAAGAGCGCCTCGGCCACCGCGTCGCGCCGGTCCGGGTGCGCCAGCGCCTCGATGCGCACGCCGGGCCGGCCCTTCTTCATCGTCACCGCAAGCGCCGTGCAGTCCAGCGCCCCGGCCGCCAGCGCCGCCTCCATCAGCGGCGGCACGTACTCGGGCGACAGGTCGTCCACGTCGCACTGGATCACCACCACGCTCTCCCCCGCCCCCGCGCGCCCCTCCACCAGGATCAGCCGCAGGCAGTTGGGGCGGTCCTGCGGATCGCGCGTCCCCGCGCCGAAGCCGTTCGCCACCGGCGTGAACGACACGGGCGCCTCGGCCCCGCCGGTGAGCGCCTGCAGGATGGCGGCCCCGGTGGGCGTGGTGCACTCCCCCTCGAAGTCCGGGTCGCGCACCGGGATCCCGCCCAGGAGCTTGAGGGTGGCCGGCGCGGGGAGCGGGAAGTTGCCGTGCGCGATGTTCACCCAGCCGCGCCCCAGCGTCACGGGACGCGTGTAGAACTCCGCCGCCCCCAGCTCCTCGCACCCCGCCATCGCGGAGAGGATGTCCACGATGGCATCCAGCGCGCCGACCTCGTGGAAGTGCACCTTTTCGCGCGTGGTGCCGTGCACCTCGGCCTCCGCGTCGGCCAGCAGGGTGAACGCGTGCACCGCCCGTTCTTTAACCTGTGCCGGGGCGCGGGTTCCGTCGATGATCCTGACGACGTGGTGGAGGTGCCGGTGCGCGTGCTCGTGAGGCAGCTCCAGCAGCAGCCGGGTGCACGCGATCCCCTTCCGCTGCACCCGCTCCGCGCCCACCCGGATGTCGCCCAGCCCCAGCCCTGCCACGAACCCCTGCAGCCACTCCAGCGGCAGTCCCAGGTCCAGCAGCGCGGCGACCGTCATGTCGCCGCTGATGCCGCTGAACGGGTCGAAGATCAGCCCCCGCACGATGTGTCCCCTGTTTGGGTGGTCGAGACGGGGAAAGTAGGCGAGTGGCGGCGC
>JAUJMI010000106.1 GCA_030446945.1 Longimicrobium sp.
GACCGGCACGCCCAACGTGCTCCTCTACAAGTACATCACCGCCTGGTAAGCGGGGAGAGGCAGGGCCACGGCATGACCGTGGCCCTGCCTTCGATTGCGGCTGCGTGACGTACGAGAGATGCGGCGTCGCGTACGCTGAGGCTCAGGCAGGCCCGTTCCTCAGGAGCGGGCCTTCATCGCTTCACGGCCGGGTAACGGTCCGTTCCCTTCACGAGGATGCTCCCATGCGGGCAGGCCGCTGGTCCGGCTTTCCGCATTGCTGATGGCGGCGTGCTCTGAGCCGGTGAATCACGCGGACCGCGTCGGCGAGCGAGATGCCACCAGTCGTGCCGCGTAAGAAGCCGCGGGAACGGCGCGACCGTCGGACATTGGTGACGAGGGGACCGCGAGCGAGATCGAGCGGAGCTCACAGGCCGGTGCAAACGGTCCTATCTTGCACATGCGTTGCACAAATATGGTGAAAGGTGGCTTCCCCCGGGAACTGAGATGGAGTGTCGCCTCTACGATCCAATCCGAGCTGCGTGCCTCGCAAGTCGTTGCGCGGGAAGGGATTGGCTTCTCTGCTGGCGACGCGCGCTTGCCCGGCGCGGCGCGGTATGCACCGGGCATGCCCGTTGCCCCATGGTGGTGCCGCCGGAGCGAAAATCGCCGGCCCTAGCCGAGGACTAACATCTCCACCGGAGGCAGCATGGCACGTCCAAGTCCGCGCGCCCGCACCGCGTTTCCCGCCCTGATGGTGGGCTTCGCCCTGTTCGCGGTGGCGTGCGACAGTCCCACACCCACCGCTGTTTCCACGGAGTCACGCCGGTCCGCGGCCGCCAGCGAGAAAACGGTGCTGGTAGGTTTCAAGTCGCAGCCAGGCACAGCCGAGGTGGCGCTGATCGAGAGCCTCGGCGGGCGGGTGATCCGCCAGTACAAGTACATCCCGGTGCTTGCGGCGGTGATTCCCGCAGCCCAGCACGACGTGCTCGCGGCCGCGTCGGGCGTGGCCTATGTGAACGAGGACCAGGAGCTTCGGGCACTCGGCGGGAAGCAGATCACCGACTATGGCGTCACCAAGATCGAGGCGCCGGCTGCCTGGGCCCTGGGCTTCAGTGGCCAGAACGTCAAGGTCGGCATCTTCGACTCGGGCGTCGATCTTGACCACCCCGACCTGGTGGTCGCCGGGGGGATCGACATGGTGGGGGACGGCAGCGGCTTCGACGACTGCAACGGCCACGGCACCCACGTCGCCGGGATCGTGGGCGCGAGGAACAACGGCAACCACACCGTGGGTGTGGCGCCGCAGACCACGCTCTACTCGATGCGGCTGCTGAATTGCGCGGGGAGCGGCTCGCTGGTCAACATGATCACGGGGCTGGAGTGGGCCATCGACAACGGCATCCAGGTGGTGAACATGTCGTTCGGCATCGTGCTGCCGACCGCGCTCTACGACGCGGGAGATGCGGCCCTGCAGGCGGCGTATGACCGCGGCGTGGTGCTGGTGGGCGCCTCCGGCAACAGCAGCACCCCGTACGTCGGGTATCCCGCTTCGCACCCCGCGGTAATCGCGGTGGGCGCAACCGACGATCAGGACATGCTCGCCAGCTTCTCCCAGTACGGCACCAAGCAAGAACTTACCGCGCCGGGCGTGAACGACCTGGCCTCCTACCCGGTGGGCAAGGGGGTGGAGACCGCGCTCACCGTCGGCAGCGACAGCGGGCGTGAGCTGGAGGCGATCGCCCTGGCCTTCGCCGGCTACACCCGGAAGCAGGGCCAAACCGCAGCGACCATCTACGCCGGCCTCGGATCTCCTGCCGAGTTCGAGGCGGTGGACTGCACCGGCAAGACCGCGCTCGTGACCCGCGGCGGTGTCAGCTTCGCCGACAAGACGGCGAACGCCATGAATGCCGGGTGCGCCGCCGTCATCATCCACAACAACCAGCCGGGCAACTTCAACGGCACGCTGGGGGCGGCGACCACCAGCGACGGGCGGGCCTGGATCCCGGCGGTCTCCATCTCTCTGGAGGAGGGGCTCTACCTGAAGAACCAGATCGAGTCACAGCCGACAAGCACTACCGTGCTCAACACCACGGGCAACCTGGCGATCCTGAGCGGCACCTCCATGGCCTCGCCGCACGCGGCGGGTGTGGCGGCGCTGGTGCTCAGCAAGAACCCGCGGCTCACGCCAGACCAGGTGCGCACGGTGCTGCGCGGCAGCGCGAACGACCTGGGCGCCCCGGGGTGGGACCCGCTGTTCGGCCACGGCCGGGTGAACGCGAGGCGCGCGGTGGAGCAGACGCAGTAGCGCTGCCGAAGCGAGCGCAACATAGGGCGGGGCGGCCAAAGTGGCCGCCCCGCCCGTTCTTGGGGGGAGCTTGGGCCGGGTCGCTGGTTGGCCGCTGATCTCCGCCCCCGGAACAGCGAGCTCTGTGGATGGCCAGAAGGACCGCGGGCGGGCCCGGAGTGGCGCGGCGCGGCTCCTGAGTGTGACGTGGGTGTTGGTGGGCACCGATCCAAATCGCGGCCCAGGACCAGGGGCGAGGCTACGAGGAATGGGCGGCTGAACACGCCGCCCCGGGCCGCGGAAAGTAGTGGAGGGGCCGATCGGGTAGACTGCCGGTTCGCACAGAGCCGCAGAGGGGACTGCAAGAGGAAAGGAGAGAACTGCCGGACGGCGGTTCTCTCCTTCAACTCGTGGATAATCGGAGGCGGTCGGCCAGCGGCGCTTCCAGTCATCTGCCTCGGCGCAAGCGCTGATCGCGCGAAGCTGCTCCGGCAGCTCGGGACCCGATGCCGGGTACACTCCCGCGCGGATCAGGCGTGCCCGAGCGTCGTGCGTGAGCCAGGTGACGTACTGTTCTGCCGCCGCACCCAGGTCGCCTGCCGCACGAAGCTCTTCCGTCAGCCGGCGAGCACGGGCCGCGCGCTCGGCAGCTCCATCGGGCGAGGGAAGGGTGACGCGGTTCATCCACCGCTCAGCCAGACAGCTCCAGAAGCGCCGGCGTTCGTACACGAGAACCCCGAACTGCACTGCCCAGCCGAGAAGGTCATGGCCCGCGGCCAGCTTGTCCTCTACCAGAGTCGCTGGATAGGCAATTACATCCACGTCGAGCGGCAACGGTCGCGGCTTCGGGCGCTCGTCCGATGCGTGGACGACAAGGAAGTCCACGTCGTCGGATGCCTCGACCGCCCGGACCGCCGAGCCGATTGCCACTACCGCGAGCACGGCCGGGTTCGCGCAGGCGGTTTGGACCATGCGCCGGGTCCACTCACGCGGCTCCCCTCGATGGCCATGCGCGAATCGCGTCGTCGAGCCGCTGCAGGGAGGCCTGCTGAGTCTCGTCAGCGCTTGCCGGGCGCACGTCCGGTCGCATCTGTGTCGCCGTCGTGGGGGTCGTTGTCCGGGGCCAGCAGGTGACCCACGGCGGACACGTAGCCTTCAAGTTGCGCGAGCAGGTCGTCCGAGTCTATAGGGGGGATCGACACATCCCCATACCCGGTCGCACGGTGCTTGATCGCTCCTGACCCGGGGCGTTCGCGAATCGCTGTTGTTGACTTTCGACACTACTCGCGTGCATACTGGTGTCGGCAACCGACACCAGACTCCCCGGAGCTCTCATTGACCCCCAAATCGAACCCCTCGCCATCGGCGAACGACGTGCTGCGCGGCACGCTGGACCTGCTGATCCTGAAGGCGCTCTCGCTGGAGCCGATGCACGGCTGGGCGGTGGCGCAGCGGCTGGAGCAGCTGTCGCGCGACGCGCTGCACGTGGGGCAGGGCTCGCTTTACCCCGCCCTCCAGCGGCTGGAGGAGAAGGGGTGGATCGACAGCGAGTGGAAGGCGACCGAGCAGAACCGCCGCGCCAGGTACTACGCGCTCACCCCCGCCGGCCGCCGCGCCCTGGGTGACGAGACGGAGAGCTGGCGGCGGTACGCCGAGATGGTCGACGTCATCCTCCGAACCATCTGACGCAGAGGCGATCCCCATGGCCTGGACGAAGCGCTGGAGAAAGCGCGTCCGCGCGCTGATGCGCAGGGACGACGTGGAGCGCGAGCTGGACGAGGAGCTCGCGTTCCACCTGGAGATGGAGACGGAGATGAACGTGCGCGCCGGGATGACGCCCGCCGAGGCGCGCCGGCGGGCCGTCCTGGAGTTCGGGGGGGTGGAGAAGCACAAGGAGGAGGTGCGGGACGCGCGCTGGCTGGGCGGGCTGAACGGGCTCTCGCTGGACGCGCGGCTGGGCGCTCGGATGTTGGTGAAGCACCCGGGGCTCACGCTGGTCGGCGGGCTGGGGATGGCGGTGGCGATCGCCATCGCGGCGATCTTCGACGCGAGCATGGGGGCCGCGAACTCGCCGATCCCGGTCGAGGGGGGCCACCGCATCGTCGCGCTCGAGGTGTGGGACGCGAGGATCAACAACCAGGAAGGACAGTTCCTCTACGACTTCGGCAGGTGGCGGGAGGAGGTGCGCACGGTCGAAAACCTGGGCGCGTTCCGCACCTTCACCCGCAACCTGATCGTCGACGGCGGGTCCACCGAGCCGGTGCTCGTGGCCGAGATGTCGGCGTCCGGCTTCGGCATCATGGGCGTTCCGCCGCTCCTGGGGCGCCCGCTGGTGGCGGCGGACGAGGCGGAGGGCGGCCCGCGGGTGGCCGTCCTGGGCTACGATACCTGGCAGTCGCGGTTCGGGGGCGACCGGGGCGTCGTGGGGCGCGAGGTCCGGCTGGGCAAGGCGGTGCACACGGTGGTCGGCGTGATGCCGCCGGGGTTCGAGTTCCCCCTCAACCAGCACGTCTGGGTGCCGCTGCGGCTGGACCCGGGCGGCTACGCGCCGCGTACGGGTCCCGCGATCGAGGCGTTCGGGCTGCTCGCGCCGGGGGTGTCGATGGCGGAGGCGCAGGCGGAGGTCGCGACCATCGGGAACCGCATCGCCGCCGCGTTTCCGGACACGCACGGGCACCTGCGCCCGCGCGTCAGCCAGTACGGGCCGCACCTGATGGACGGCTTCGAGGGATGGGAGATCCCCTTCATGCGAGGAATGATCACCCTCCTCCTGCTGGTGATCGCCGTCAACGTGTCGGTTCTGGTCTTCGCGCGCACGGCCACGCGCGCGGGGGAGATCACGGTGCGCAGCGCCCTGGGCGCGAGCCGCCGGCGTATCGTCACGCAGTTCTTTGCCGAGGGGCTGGTGCTGTCCGCCGTTTCCGCGGTGGTGGGGCTGACCATCGCGGCGCTCGTGCTGCGGCAGCTGGAGGCGATCATGGACCGGGCGCTCGCCCCCATGGGCGGACTCCCGTTCTGGCTCGACTTCCACCTCTCGGCCCGCGCCGTCCTCTTCGCCGTGGCCATGGCGGCGCTCGCAGCCGTGATCGTGGGGATCGTTCCGGCGCTGCGGGCGACGGGGACGCGGCTGGAGTCGGCCCTGCGCGCGCTCGGCGGGTCCGCGGGGATGGCGCTGGGGCGCACCTGGTCGGTCCTCATCGTGGCGCAGGTCGCGTTCACGGTGGCCATCATCCCCGCCACGGTGTTCTACGCGGCGGACTTCGGGCGGTACGGGATGGTGGACCCCGGCCTCCCCGCGGGGGAGTACCTCACGGCGTCGCTGGTGATGGACCGCGAGCCGCGTGGGCAGGACGTCCCCGATCCCGAGGCTGTCCGCAAGGCGTTCGAGGCGCGCTACGCCGCCAACGTGGCCGAGCTGGGGCGGCGCCTGGAGTCGGAGCCCGGGGTGATGGGCGCCACGCTGGCGCTGACGCTCCCGGGCAAGGAGCCCAACCTCCACTTCACGGTGGAGGGCGTGGACGCGCCGCAGACGGGCCGGGGATTTGAGGTCAACTACAACCGGGTGGATACGCGCTACTTCGGCACCTTTGGGCTCCGCGCGCTCTCGGGCAGGATCTTCGAGGCGGGGGACCTGAGCCCCGCGGCGTCGCCCGTGGTCGTGAACCGCGCCTTCGTGCGCGACGTGCTGGATGGCAGGGACGCGCTGGGGCGGCGCATCCGCTTCGCCGCGGGCTACCGCGAAGGCGGGGTGGTGCGCGTGCCGGACGGAATCGAGGCGGACCGCTGGTACGAGATCGTCGGCGTCGTGGGCGACCTTCCCAGGCGCGCGATCGAGCCGAGCGAGCCTCTGGCGCAGGTGTACCGCCCGCTCGACCCCAGGGCCGCGTACCCGCTGAACCTGACGATCCACACGCGCGGACCGGCGATGGAGTTCGCGCCACGGCTGACGGAGCTCGCCATCGACGTGGATCCGGCGCTCCAGAGCCGCGACATCCAATCGCTGGCGACGGTCATCCGCCGGTTTCAGGGCGGGATGCGAATGGGCGCGCTCGGACTCGGGCTGCTGACGGGGAGCGTGCTCCTTCTCTCCGCCGCCGGGATCTACGCGCTGATGTCGTTCACCGTCACCCAGCGGCGGCGCGAGATCGGGGTGCGCGCGGCGCTGGGGGCGCACCCGCGGCGCATCCTGGCGGCGATCTTCTCGCGCGCGGCGCGCCAGCTGGGGATCGGCGCGGCGATCGGGCTGGCGATGGCGATCGGGTTGAACCACCTGTCGCGGGGTGAGACGACGGGCGGCCACGCGCGGGTCGTCATCCCGGCGGTCGTCGCCATCATCCTGGTGGTGGGATTGCTGGCGAGTTGGGGCCCCGCGCGGCGCGGGCTGCGCATCCAGCCGATGGAGGCGCTGAAGGGGGACGTGTAAGGGGCCCTCACCCCGCCCTCACCCGGCAGCTTACAGCTGCCACCCTCTCCCACAAACAGCCGTGGGAGAGGGGACTTTCGGTCGTTGCGGCGGGCGACGGTGCGGGGGAGGGCGGTGCGGGGGGCTGGGCAGAACAGAAGGGAGACCCGGGGCGATCTCCGTGTCTCCCTTTCTATTCGTCTTGCGGGACGTTACCGCGGTACGGTCGCGACGCTGTCGGCGCGAGTGCCGAGGAGGCGGGGGCGAGGGCGGCGCGGGATGACGCGCTCGCCGTTGCGGGTGTCCTCGAAGCGCACGCGCGTGCCAGGGCGCACGCGGCGCGAGAGGAAGCGGGCGTCCCAGTTGGGGAGGCGCACGCAACCGGACGAGGTCGCGTAGCCGATCGTCTCCGGCTCGCTGGTGCCGTGGATGCCGTAGTGCGGCGCCGAAAGGCCGATCCACACCCATCCCACCGCGTTGTTGGGGCCGGGCGGGATCATGGCGTTCGGGCCGTTGCTGCGCAGCACCTTGAGCAGCGCGGGCTGGTAGTTCCACCACGGGTTCGGCGTCACGTCGCGCACCGTGACCTCGCCCTCTGGGGAGGGGTCGATGCTGGAGCCCATCGTGGAGGCGAAGTGCGCCAGGATCCTGCCGGCGCTGTCGCGCGCCTGCACGAAGTTGCCGCTGCCCGACACCAGGATCTCGGCGATCTTCATGTTGGCGGCGGCGTTCGCCTCGCGCACGCGCGGCACCCACAGCTTGTCGCCCGCCTTGAGCGAGTCCAGGTTCATCCCCGGATTCAGGCGCTCCAGCACCCCCTCGCGGGTGTGGAACTGCTCGGCGATCTTCTCGGAGAGCGCCTGGTAGCACGAGCACGCCAGCTTCGCCCGCTCGTACATGTTCGAGGGCAGCGTCACGAAGGGGCCCTCGACGTCCGTGGCGCTCAGCGTGTGCTGGCGCACGAGCCGGTCGGGGTCGCCGGAGGCGCGCATCAGGGCATCGTACGTCGCCTCGTCCACCACGCCGGTCGCATCCAGCCCCTCGCGCCTCTGGAACCAGCGGGTGGCGGTGCGCACGTTGGCTCCCCAGCGCGCGTCCAGCATCCCCGGCGAGAAGAGCGCGCGGTTCAGCAGGATCTGCACGCGGAGCACGGACGGCCCTTCCGCGCCCTCGACGTCGCCGACCGGCAGGCGGATGTCGCCGGAGTTGAGCTTCTCGGGGCTGATGTCGATCCAGCGCTCGGGGTCCGGATTCGCGGCGTGCGCGGGGGCGGCGAGCGCGAGCAGGAGCGCGGCGGCGGCGGATATTGATCGGATTGCCATGGCGGTACAGCGGAGTGCGGTGAGCGGCCGCCCGGGGAGCGCGGGCGGATGCGGAGGAACGGCTGTAGGTTGGTGTACCAGAACGCTAGCGGAAAGTGCCACGTCCGGTCAAGGTGTCACGCACCCTACTCGTGCC
Source organism: Longimicrobium sp. (assembly GCA_030446945.1). GTDB lineage: Bacteria > Gemmatimonadota > Gemmatimonadetes > Longimicrobiales > Longimicrobiaceae > Longimicrobium. The sequence continues at coordinate 8,127 of JAUJMI010000106.1, forward strand.
GCAGCACGCCCATGGGGTCCACGTGTACGGCACGGCGCGCGGGGATCCAGCAGGCCAGGATCGCCACGCCGAAGAGGAGCGCGGACACCGCGGCGAAGGTGAGCAGGTCCGTGGGCGCGATACCCAGCAGCAGGGCGGCGAAGAGGCGCGTGCCCGCCAGCGCCATCGCCACCCCGATCGCCAGCCCCGCCAGCGTCAGCCGCGCGCCGCGCCCCAGGAACAGCCTCACCACCCGCGCCGCATCGCCTCCCAGCGCCATGCGCACCGCGATCTCGTGCGTCCGCTGGGTGACCGCGAAGGCCATGGACGCGTACACCCCCAGCGTGGCCAGCACCAGCGCCAGCGTGCCGAACACCGCCAGCAACGTCGAGCCGGTCCGCTGCGGCATCATCTGCTGCTGCAGCGCGCTCCCCACCGTGCGCACCGCGTAAACGGGAAGGTGCGGGTCCAGCGCGCGCAGCTCCCGGCGCAGGGCGGGGGCGAGGGTCCGCGCATCCCCGTCCGAGCGCACCAGCAGCGTGAAGCGGCCGGGCTCATCCTCCACGTGCTGGAGCTGCGGCAGGTATACCATGGGGGCAGGCGGGCTGGAGGGGCCGGTGGCGCGCACGTCGTCCGCCACCCCCACCACGGTCAGCAGCGGCCCCGTCGCGCCCATCAGCCGCAGCCGCGCGCCGATGGGCGAGCGGCCCGGCAGGTAGTGCTCGGCGAACGTGCGGCTCACCACGGCGACGGGCGGCGCGCCCGCCACATCCCGCGGCCCGAAGTCGCGCCCGGCCACCAGCCGCACGCCCACCGTCCGGAAGTAGCCGGCGCCCGCGGCGGTGTGCAGCACCCTGGTACCGGCGGAGGCGGGCACGCCCTCCACCTCCACCCGCACTCCGACCAGCGCCTCCAGCGGCATCAGGTCGGAAACGGTGACCGAGCGCACGCCCGGGAGTGCGGCGGCTCGCTCCAGCGCGGCGTCCAGGAACGCCCGGGCTCGCGGACCGTCGTACCCCACCAGCCCCAGGTCGAACGAGAGGCCGAGCACGCGAGAGGAGGTGTCGAGCCCCACGTCGGCGCGGCTCGCCTTGTCCAGGCTGCGCAGGAAGAGCCCGGAGGTGATGAGGAGGAAGAGCGCGAGGGCGAGCTGCGCCACCACCAGGGCGCCCTGCAGCCGCGCACGCCGGGTGGTGCCGCCCAGCGCGCCGTCCTTGAGCGCGCCGGTGAGATCCGCGCGTGTGGCCGCCAGCGCCGGCGCCACACCGAACACGAGAGCCGCGCCCACGGCCAGCACCAGCGTCGCGGCCAGCACGCGCGCGTCGATCCGCGGCTCCAGCGGAAGAGGGAGGGCAAAGGCCGTCACCGCGTGTACGGTGCCGAACGCCACCGCCACGCCAAGGAGCGCGCCGGCCAGCGACAGCACCAGGCTTTCCGTGAGGAGCTGGCGCACCACGCGCCCGCGCCCGGCGCCCAGCGAGAGCCGCACCCCGATCTCACGGCGGCGCGCGAAGCCCCGCCCCAGCAGCATGCTGCTGACGTTGGCGCAGGCGATCAGCAGCACGACGCCGGTGACCGCCGCGGAGAGCGCGGCCACGGGTGCGATGGCCCGGTTCGCGTTCGGGGGGAGCCCCGCGCCCGCGGGGAAGGTGCGCACCGTGAAGCCGCGGCGCCCGTCCGCAGCCGCCTCGGGAAGCACGCCCGGCGCCGCGGCGAGAGCAGCATCGGCCTCCGCCGCGGTGGCGCCGGGGCGCA
>JAUJMI010000107.1:0-4706 GCA_030446945.1 Longimicrobium sp.
TTCCTCAGGGCCGGACCCCGTGGAAACCCCCGCACCCCCTACCGGAACATTGGATAGATACTGGTGAACAGCAGAGCTCGTTTCCTTTACTCCGCGCCAGAGATCCGGGTAAGGCAGGGTCCGTGAGGCGCTTCGTTCAGGAAGTGGAGTCACGCAGGATACAGCAAGAAAAGAGAAGGTTCCGTTCTGTTCCTCTGTGACCTCTCCGTCCCTCTGCGTCTCTGTGTGAAACGGCCGTTCCCCGCCACACGGAATGCGAATTGCCAGCCGACGCGGGTCCAGCCAGCGAGGGACCCGCACACGCAAGCGAGGACACATGGACCGCAAAGACGAAAGCAGCAACCCGGGCTTGGCCGAGCGCCAGATGGACGACTCCACCGGCGGCCGCAGCGAGGGCGAGCGCCTCTCCGACCAGGATGACATGGTGAATCGCGAAGGGATGGCCGGCGCGGGCTCGGACGTCAGCGGCAACGAGGTGGAGCGCGGCGAGCGCCAGGCCCGCACCGCCCCCGATCCCGACGACGGCAGCTACGGCAACGCCAGCGGCTTCGCGGCGGCCGGCACCGAGAGCGAGCAGCCGGCCCCGGGGCGCACGGAGAACGGCGGGATCGTGCTGGGCCAGGACCCCAGCGGCACCACCGGCACCTCCGCTGAAGCCAGCTCGCGCGACTTCTGAGCCGCACGCGCTCGCACGGAGGGCCCCGCAGCGATGCGGGGCCCTCCGTGCGATCACCATCCGCCCGGACCGCCGGGGCCGGTGAGCCAGTACCACATCGCGCGCACCACCGCGAACGCTACCACCCCGATCACGGCCAGGATCAACAGGAGCGCCAGCCCCGCGCCGAAGACGACCGCGCGGCTCGACCTGCGGGCGGCGCCGGGCTGCTCGGCCGTCGCGTGCAGCAGCTTCATGTTGCGCGCGTTGGCCTTCCACCCCGCGTCGAACAGGTCGCCGAGGAAGGGGATGGAGCCCACCACGGTTTCGACGCCCACATTCAGCACCATGCGCGCGACCACCGACGCGGGCGCGCCCATCCGCGCCGACTGCATCACGATGTAAGCGGACATCGCCGTCCCCGCCACGTCGCCGATGCCGGGTACGAGGCCGATCACCGCGTCGAGCCCCACCCGCGCCCCGGTGCCGGGGATGGGGATGGAGTTGTCCAGCAGGTACGCCAGCCCGTCCAGCCGCTTAAGCCTGCCGGCGCTGCCCTGCGCGTCGTTGTGCACGTCCTCACCCCCCTCGATGCGCGGTGTACGCGGTTCCCCGCGGTATCTGGTGGCAAGGGGCGCGCCGGGGGCCTTCACCCCCGCCCGTTCCTCGCTGCCGGGACGCCACCGTAGGGGCCGCGATTCATCGCATCGTGCCCGGCCCCACTCCGCCGCCCGCCGATTGCACCGGACGCTCGTAGGGGCAGACCTGCGTGTACCTGCGTGTCTGCCCTCCCTCTCCACGCGCCGAATCCCCGCTGTCCGCGTCAGATCCACTCGTACTCGGCCACCGTGCGTGCCTCGACCACGTCGCCGGTGTGGCGGATCCCCTTGCGCTCGATCAGCAGGATGTGGGTCTCCTCCTCGGCGACGGGGCGGTGCTCCACGCCGCGGGGGATTACCACCAACTCCCCGGGCTCCAGCGTCACGGCGCCGTGGCGCAGCTCCAGCGTGAGCCGGCCGTGAAGCACAAGGAAGAGCTCGTCCTCATCCGCGTGGCTGTGCCACACCAGGTCGCCCCTGACCTTTGCGAGCTTGACGTGCGTATCGTTCACCTCGGCCACGATGCCGGGCGTCCACAGGCCGCGGATCAGCCCCAGCTTCTCGGCGACGCTCACCTTCTGGATGCTGGTCATGCCTCCCCCCCGACTGCGGCATACGGCGACTCCGCCTGGTACCGCAGCTCGAACTCCTCGCGCGTAACCAGCGTGCGCACGTCGGTCATGCGGTCCACGGTCAGGATGCCGTCCAGGTGGTCGATCTCGTGCTGGAGGAGCTCGGAAAGGTCACCGTCGGCCTCCACCTCGTGCCACGCGCTCGCGAGATCCTGGTAGCGCACCGTGATCGATGCCCAGCGCGGGACCTGGCAGAAGATGCTCAGGAAGCTCAGGCACCCGTCCCACACCGTCACCATCTCGTCGCTGTGCGCCACGATGCACGGGTTGACGAAGGGCCACGGCGTCGCGCCGTCCACGTTCAGGAAGACGATCCGCTCCAGCACGCCGATCTGCGGGGCCGCGATGCCGCGCCCGTAGCCCGTGGTGGCACGCGAGTGGGCCAGCGTGTCCGCCAGGTCGCGCACCGTCTCAGCCACGCGCGGATCGGCCGGATCGTGTACGGGCGGGCAGGGCTCGCGCAGGAGCGGGTCGCCCAGGCGGACGATGGGGCGTACGGGCATCGGTTTCTCCAAAAGCAGCGTGAGGGATGAGGGACAAGGGATGAACTGCACTCACTGTTCCCAATCCCCCATCCCTAATCCCCAATCTCTCGCTTCAGCTCAGCAGGTTCACGAACACGGTGATGATCACCGCGTTGGTGAAGTCGATGAAGAACGCGCCCACCATCGGCACCACCAGGAATGCGCGCGGCGAGGGGCCGTACCGCTCCACCATGGAGCGCATGTTGGCCATGGCGTTGGCCGTGGTGCCCAGCATGAAGCCGATGAACCCCGCGCCCATCACCGCAGAGTCGTAGTCGCGCCCCATCAGGGGGAAGACGGGCCAGGCGGCCATCAGCGCCACCAGGATCACTTGGACGGCGAGGATCGCGAGCATGGGGAGCGCCAGGTTCGAGATCTCCCACAGCTTCAACGTCATCAACGCCATGGCGATGAAGAGCGCCAGCGCCACGTTCCCCACGTCGTCCACCGTGCTCTGCCTGATGCCGATCCAGCCGAGCGCGTCGTCCAGGTTGCGGATCAGCGCGGCCACGAGCATGGCGCCGATGTAGGCGGGGAGGGTCACGCCCAGCGCGGTGAAGCCGGCGCTGACCCAAGACCCGGCCCACATCGCCAGGAGGATCAGCACCACGGCCTTGAGAAGCTGCCACGACCCCTCGTCCTCCCCCTCGGGCGTGGCGGGGGCGGGCTCGGCGAGCTGCGCCTCCACGATTTCGGTCGCCACCGGCGTCTCGACCTCCACCGGCGTGCGCAGCCGCTGGTGAAGCCGGTGCCGCTCCACCAGCCGCGTCCCCACCGGCCCGCCGATCACCCCGCCGAAGACGATCCCCACCATCGCGGAGGCCACGGCGATGGTGGTGGCGCCCGGCACCCCCGCCCCCTCGAACACCGGCGCGAAGGCGAGCCCCGTCGCCGGCCCGCCGGTCAGCGTCACCGACCCCGTGAGCACACCGAAGAGCGGGTGGAGGCCGAACATCGTCGCCATCCCCGCCCCCACGACGTTCTGCACCACCGCGAACACCGTGGCGAGTCCGAAGAAGAGGAGCACCTGCGGCCCGCCCACCTTCAGCAGCCGCAGCGACGCCGCGTAGCCGATGGTGGTGAAGAAGGCGATCATCAGCGGCGCCTGCAGCGCGGTGTCGAACTCCCACAGCGGAGTCGCGCGCGCGTGCGCCGCCCATCCCACCAGCGACGCGATCAGCCCGCCGATCACGGGGCCGGGGATGTTGTAGCGCGCGAGCACGGGAAGCATGCGGCGCACTCCGTATCCAACCACGAGCACGACCCCCGCGAAGGCCAGCGTGTGCACCAGGTCCAGCTTCAGCATCGGTTACTCCGCCGCAAGCTTGAAGGGGGTGAAGTCCGTATCCCGGTCGAAATGATCCTCGTGCTCGGCCCGCTTCAGCGCGTTCACCACCCAGTAGGTGAACGGGGTGGCCGCCACCTCCCAGAGCACCTTGAGGATGTAGTTGGAGAGCATCACCTGCATCACCAGCGACGTCTTCCACACCCCCAGGAAGGCGACGGGGTAGAAGATCGCCGAGTCGATCGCCGCGCCCACGACGGTGGAGCCGATGGTGCGCGAGAAGAGCCAGCGGCCCGCGGTGGCCACCTTCATCCGCGCGAGCGCGTACGAGTTGGCGAACTCTCCCACCCAGAACGCCACCAGCGACGCCAGTACGATCCTCGGCGTCTGCCCGAACACGGACGCCAGCGCCTCCTGCCCCTCCCACCCCGGCGCGGGGGGGAGCGCCAGCACCACCCAGCTCATCAGCGAGGCGAAGGCCAGCGCCCCGAACCCGGTCCACACCACGCGTCGCGCGCGAGCGTACCCGTACACCTCGGTCAGGATGTCGCCGAACAGGTACGAGATGGGAAAGAACAGGATCCCCGCCCCGAAGTTGAACCCCCACAGCGACGCCGCCTTCCCCGGCCCGATCAGGTTGCTGCACAGGAGGACCGTCACGAACACGGCCGTGATCAGGTCATAGTACTTGTAGCTCTTGCGCACCGGTGCGGACATGGGACGCGACGGAGGGGAGGTGAGTTGCGCGAATAGTGTAGCGGACGCGGTGAGGAGGCGCAAAGGAGAGTGCGTGAGTGCGTGAGTGCCGTTGAGGGGGGCGGGACCACACGACGAGGCGCTCCCCTCCTTTTGTCATTCCGAGGGAGCCGCCTCTTCGGGGCCGGCGGCGCACGCCGGGACCCCTGCAGCAACTGAAGGATCTAGCCGGCGAGGCAAGGGGCCGGCGCGACAGGCCGGACACTCGGGAACGCACAGTAGATCCTTAGCTCCGCGCCAGAGGACGGAGGACGG
>JAUJMI010000107.1:4806-9840 GCA_030446945.1 Longimicrobium sp.
AGGACGGAGCCGCGCGTCACTCACGATGACAAAATGGGCTGGCCGCGGTCCTACGCCTGCTGTCCCCTGTCCCCTATCCCCATTCCCCATTCCCCTTCACCCCCCAATCCGATGCGGCACGAACCGGCTCAGGTTGTCCGTAATCGGCCCACCGGACTCGCGGACGCCCATCCCCGCCGGGCTCTGTCCCACGATCCAGCTCCCGATCACCGGCTGCCACCCGCCGAAGGCCGGGAGCGGCGCATACTCCTGGAACACGAAGCCTTCTTCGCCGTAGTCGCCCCCCGTCTCCGCTTCCGTGTGCCAGGGGGAGACGATGCGCACGTTCGCCCCCTCGCGCGAAAGGAGCGGCTTCACCACGTACGCGTCCGCCTCGGTGAAGAGGAGGTCGTCGCGGTAGGCGGGGAGGAGGTTGGGGTGGCCGGGATTGCGCTCCCACAGGATGGGGAGGATCCCCTTGTTGGAGAGGATCATCTTCCACGCCGGCTCCATCCACTGCACCGGCGCCCGCACGCGCCCCAGGTTCTCCCCGAACTCCTCGTGCACCATCCACTCCCACGGGTACAGCTTGAAGACGCAGCGGATGGGGAGCCCCTCCACGTCCACGAACTCCCGTGCCCGGGGGTCCCAGCCGATCTCCTCCACCGAGAGCTGCACCGTCTCCAGCCCCACCTGCTGCGCGCAGTCGCGCAGGTACTCCACCGTGGCCTCGTCCTCCGCGTCCGGCAGCGAGGCGAAATGCACGCGGCCCGAGAAGAGGTAGGGGCGCACCTCGGCCCACGTCTCCACCAGCGCCTCGTGGATGCGGTTGAACTGGTCGGCGCCGGGAAAGCGGTCCTCCAGCCAGTACCACTGCGCCACCGCCGCCTCCACCAGCGAGGTGGGAGTGTCCGCGTTGTACTCCAGCATCTTGGGCTCGCCGCGCCCGTCGTACGACAGGTCGAAGCGGCCGTACAGCGAGGGCGCGTCCGCCTCCCACGAGGCCTCGATCAGCGGCACCGCGATCGGCGGGATCGCCAGCTCTGCGTAGCGCTTCCCCACGATCACCGCCTCCGCCGCCTCCAGGCAGAGGGCATGAAGCTCGCGCGTGGCGTCTTCGATGCGCCGCACCTCGGCCATCGAGAAGACGTAGTGCGCCTCCTCGTTCCAGTACGGCACTCCGCCGGCCGTGTGGTGGCGCAGCCCGACCTCTTCGACGCGGCGCTCCCAGCCGGAGCGCCGCGGATTGGTGTCGCGGCGCACGCTCAGCTCCCCCCGCGCCCGATCCCGCTGCTGCGCCCTGCCCCGATGCGCCCGAAGCCGCCGCGCGACACGGTGGGGCGCGGCGCGTTCGTCACCACGGCGCCGCCGGGCCCGGTGCGCCCGATCCCGCGGTTGTCGTAGTAGATGCCGCGGTGGTAGATCGGGAAAAACATGGGAACGAAGCCGGCGCGGGGCCGGTCGTCGCATACGTCGGGGTTCTCGGGGTCGCACCACCCGCGCATCGTCTGCTCCGGGCGCTCGTCTGCGCACCCCGCGGCGCCGGCGGCCAGGGCGGATACCAGGGTAAGGCGTACGGCTGTGGACTTCTTCACGGGTCGTGTTTGGCAGAGGCCAGCCGATGCGCCCGGACGTTCGCCGGACCTCGGAAACTCATGGTGCTACGACGTTTGCCACCCCCCGGCTTCGCGGCTCAGCGCGCCACCGTCAGCACGAGCGAGCCATAGGCGTGGGCCTCCGGCTGCGCGCGGTACTCGCGCGAGCGGGCGACGATGCGGTACTCGGCCGACCACTTCGCCGCACGGAACCCCGCCGCCGCCTCGCCCTCGCTCACGAAGGGAAGCTTGCGGGCGGTGGAGCGGCTGCGAAAGGTGTTGCCGTCCAGAAAGAGGTCGCGCAGCACCCACTCGCGCCGCCCGCCCAGCCGCGCGTACGGACCGGTGCCGCGCCCCAGCAAGGCGGATGCGCCCAGCGCCGCGGACGTACGCACGTTCCCCAGCTCCACGCGGACCGCGGGCTCGATGCGCGCCGCGCCCCCTCCCCGGCGCCATCCCTCCTGGAAGCGCAGGAGGATGCCGGGCTCGAAGCCCACCTGGTGCGCCCACCCCTCCTGCCGCTCCGAGCCCGTCAGCCGATGCACTCCGTTCTGCACCGGCTCGCCCAGCGCGGGCGGCCCGGTCACGCCGAGCTCCACCTCCAGCGACCGCAAGCCACGAGCACTTTCCCGCGCGACCCCGCCGCCCGCGTAGAGCCACGCCCCGTACAGCCGCTCTCCGCGAATCGGCGTGGGCGCGTCCCGCCGCGGCGTGTAGATGCGCTGCCCCAGCTCGACACGGGTGCGCAGGCACGGCTCCGTGCCGCTCGCACTGCACGCCGGAAGCCGCCCCGGCATCCACCGCCAGGCCGTATCGAGCTCCACGCCAACTACGAGCCCCTGCGTGTAATCGTAGTCCGCGGGCGCGCCCCGGCCGCGGAGCGCGAGGATGTCGTTGTCCAGCCTCAGCGTCGCCGAACGCACTCCCTGGGCCCCCGCCGGATCCGCCCAGAGCAGCGCGAGCACGATCATCGAAGCCCGGAATCGCACACCGCATTTCCGCTCGGGGCCACACGCGAAACGAACCCGCACCGCAACCCGCGGTTCTTCCCCCAGCAAGATACCCCGGACTTGCCCGAACGAAACCGCCCCCGCCACATTCGGAACGAACACGCACAGCCCACGGGAGAAAGCATAGTGGAGACCGCCTCCAGCGAGTCCCGCGCCGCCGAGATCCGCCTGGCGTGGGCGTACGTCGCGGCGGAGGAAGCCGGAGCCGCCGCGGCATCGGTCGCGGCGGTGGACGGCGCGCGCCGCGCCTTCCGCGACGAGGGCGATCGGATCGTTCCCGAAGCCCCGGGGGTGGAGCACCTCCTCGTGGCCGTCGTCGCCTATCGCGCGCTCCCGCCGCGCCGCCGGCCGCGCAGCTTCTGCCCGGTGTGCCTGGAGCGGGTCTGGCTCAAGCTGGGCGCGCGTAACCGCCCGCACTACGCGCACCTCGCCGGCTCCGAGTGCGCCGCCGCCCGCGGCGAAGGGGCGCTGCATCACGCCGCCAAGGTGCACCTGGCCGAGCAGCTCGGCCGGGGAGGTCCGCTGCGCGTGCGCCCCGTCTGCCACCGGGTCCCGCTGGAGCGGAGCACCGAGCGCTGCACCGCTGCCCCCGAGAACAGCTGGCCGCTGGAGTGGGACGAAGTGCGCGTGGAGCACTCCCTTCCGTCCCTGCGCGCCGACCTGGTGCTCCTGCGCGGCGGCGCCATCGTCGCGGCCGTGGAGGTCTACGCATCGCACGCCGTGGATGACGAGAAGGCCGCCAAGTACCGCACCCTTGGGCTCCCCTGGATCGAGGTCCCGGCGCGCGGCGTCCTCCCCGAACACGGCGGCGCGTGGACGCCGGACGATCCCCTCCCCCTGCTGGGCGACAGCCGGCTTCACCCGGACGTGTGGCGCTGCCCACGCCACGAGGGACTGTACCGCGGGCTGCTGGAGTACGAGCGCAACGGCATCCACCGCGTGGCGCGGCGCCTGGTGCACGTCTACCGCGCCGACGCGGGCCGCAGCTCCGGCGAGACCCGCTGCCGCGCGGTGGGCATCTCCATGATGGAGCGGCGCGAGGAGGGCGAGGCCGCCGAGTCGTGGCTGGAGCGCGACGACACCGGCGCGCGCCTCGGCTCGCCGGTGCTCGGCGGCGACCGCGACGAGACGCGGCGCATCCTGCACGCGCAGTTCGGCGATTGGGCTCGCTGGATGCGCGGGGCCCAAGGGGCCGTCCTGGACAGCCCGATGCGCTGGCTGGAGGCCGCCGAAGCCCCGCGCGCCGCCGACCGCGCCTACCCGCAGCGCCTGCGCTGGGATCCGCACGCCGAGACCTTTCGCGGCGTCCCGGAGCTTCCGCAGCTCGCCTGGCCCGCGCTCCCCGCGGTTCCCGGCGCGCCGCACCCCGTCCTCGGCCGGTCGCCGCACTGCTGGACGGAGACGCACCGCAGAGGCCCCATCGTCCACGCGGTCGATGGCCCCGTCTGGCTGACCCTCGTCGCGCACGCCTGGACCGACGCGCGGGGCGCCGCCTTCCGCGCTGACGTCGCGGCGTACGTCCACGACGGCCGCCGCTGGCGCACCGTCGAGGGCGCCCCTTTCACCGCCACGCTGTGCGCACCCGATCCGCCGTGGCACACGATCCTCCTCGCCATCGCCCGCGCCCTCGTCCCACCAGACCCTGACACGCTGCTGGACGGCGCCGCCGTCCGCGAAGCCGTCGCGGCACACCTCGGAAGCTGACCCCGCGCAGATCTCCACTTCCTGAACGGAGCGCCGCCCCGGTATCCGCCCTGCCGGGATCTTCGGCGCGGAGTGAAGGTGCGGCGAAGCGCTTCGTTCTGGAAGTGTGAGGCGCGGGGAGTCCCCGCGCCTCCGCGTGAGACCTGCCGTTGCGGTGCGCTTACGCCCGCCGCCCGTGACCAGGAGACCCAGCTCGCCCGTGGAGAAGCGCAGGTTGGCCTCGGCGTGGGCAGTCGCCCGAGGGTGTTCCGCGCGACCCGCGAAAAGGGCCCCGCTCAGGCGCCAAAAGTCCTTCCAGTCCTGGTCGTAGTAGCGCACGAGCACCGGGTCGTCCAGGCGGTTCACGCCGGCCCGGACGAGGCGCATGTCGGCGGGGAAGTCGAAGAGGGCGGGAAGGCCGCTGGGGGTGAGGAAGCGGAGCGCGGAGGGGGGCGCGTACTCGCCGCGGCCGGGCCAGGATGAAGCCCCACTCGCCGAACGACGGTGCGTAAGGTGGTGCGGGCGGGTGCGGAAGCCGGCGTCGCGCAGGGTGGCGTCGATGCTCCAGAAGGCGCGCCGCGCGAACATCGGCGACGTGCTCTGCACCACGGCGAGCCCGTCGCGGCTCAACCGGCGCGCCAGCAGGCGGTAGAAGGCGGTGTTGAGTCCGGTCTAAAAAGCGTTTCCGTGTGGCAACAAACTGCTTGCAGATGAGGTGACCGGGCCGATGGACGGCACGCTCGTCAGCAGCTCGCTACGCGCCCGCC
>JAUJMI010000108.1 GCA_030446945.1 Longimicrobium sp.
GGGGGGGGGGGGGGGGGGGGGGGGGGGGGGGCGGGGGGGGGGGCGGGGGGGGGGCCCGCCCCCCGCGCCCCCCCCCCCACCGCCCCCCCCCCCCCCCCCGGCCGCCCGCTTCTCCGTTGGCCTCACGCGTCGTCTCGCCTACGACGTCGCATGCTTCCGCCGCAGATCGTCATCGACACGAACGTCCTGGTCGCGGGGCTGCGCTCCCGGAACCCTGTAGCGTTCCTGCTACTCTCGCTCGTCGGCACCGGACGGTTGGGGATCAACCTTTCCGTGCCGCTGGATCTGGAGTACGAGGACGTGCTGCTGCGCTGGGAGTCGGGGATCCCGCTGTCAGCCGCTGATCTCACCCCGGCGGCGTTCTCGAAGAAAGTAGGAGAACTCAAACGACCACACTGAGCCTGCGACTCCCAAAGTCGCTCCACAAGCAGGTTCGCGAGCTTGCTTCCCGCGAGGGGATTTCGATCGATCAGTTCATCGCCACGGCTGTCGCCGAGAAGATGTCCGCGTTGTTGACGGAGGATTACCTCGCCGCGCGTGCAGCGCGGGGAGACCGGGCCAGGTACGATGCCGTGCTCGCGCAGGTACCCGACGCGCCTCCCGAGGAACGGGAGCGGGCTGTGGAATGGGGCGAGTAAACTCGCGGCAACAACAGCACAAAGTCCGCCTGCGCGGACCGCTGGGAAATCTGTCGTAGGGGCGCGATTTATCGCGCCCGCCCTTTCCCTACCTCGACCGTGGGCCTTTCCGCACACAAATCGTAGGGGCAGTCCCGCGTGGCTGCCCGTGCTCTCCCCCGCTCCGTCGCCCGCCTGACGCGCCGGGCCCAAGTCCCCTCTTCCACGGCTGTGGGAGAGGGTGGCAGCTGTAAGCTGCCGGGTGAGGGCTCACCTCACCCCCCCACCTGGCTCAGCGCCCGCAGCCCTCCGCTCCCCTCGTCGCTCCCCTGCACCAGCCAGTGGCGCTCGGGCTTGATGCGGAGGGTGTGGCGGATCAGCGGCTCCAGCGGCTCGCCGCGGCGGAGGGGGTCGCGGAGGGCGGTGTGGAGCTCGCCGAAGAGGCAGGGGCGGAGCTGGCCGTCTGCGGTGAGGCGCATGCGGTTGCAGCTGCCGCAGTAGTTGTGGCTCATCGGGGTGATGACGCCCACCGTGCCCGCCGCGCCGGGGAAGGCGTAGTACCTCGCCGGCCCGTTGCCGCGCGGCCCCGCCACCGGCCGCAGGTCGCCGATGCGCGCGATGCGCCCCAGCGTCTCCTCCGACGACACGTACTCGTCCTGCGACACGCCCAGGTTGTCGCCCGTCGGCATCACCTCGATGAAGCGCACGTGCCAGGGCCGCTCGCGCGTGACGGCGGCGAACGCCTCCACTTCGTCATCATTGCGGCCGCGCATCACCACGCAGTTGACCTTGATGGGGAAGAACCCCGCACGCTCCGCCGCCTCCAGCCCGTCCAGGACCGCCCGCGCGGAGCCCGGCCGCCGCGAGATGGCGTCGATGCGCTCGGGAATCAGCGAGTCGAGCGAGACGTTGACGCGGTCCAGCCCGGCCGCGCGCAGTGCATCCGCGTGCTCGCCCAGGAGCACGGCGTTGGTGGAGAGGGCGATGTCCTCGATGCCGGGAACGGCGCGGAGGATGCGCACCAGCGACGGAAGATCGCGGCGCACGAGCGGCTCGCCGCCGGTGATGCGCACGCGGCGCAGCCCCAGCCCGGCCATCGTGCGCACGATCTCGCCGATCTCCTCGTACGAGAGGAGCTCCTCGCGTCGTAGCCAGGGGAGCCCCTCCTCCGGCATGCAGTAGACGCAGCGGAGGTTGCACTTGTCCGTCACGGAGATGCGGAGGTACTCGATGCGGCGGCCGAAGCCGTCCGTCATCGGCCCGTGCTCGGGGATGGCGTTCTCGGCCACAGCCGGAACCGCGCCGCCGAGCTGCACCAGGCGCGTCATCCGGCCGCCGGGGTGAAGCCGGGGACCCACTCGTGCGCCCCCTCCACGTACCCCTCGCGCTTCCACACGGGGACGCGCCGCTTGACCTGCTCGATCACGTAGCGGCTGGCCTCGTACGCCTCCCCGCGGTGCGGCGCCGCCACAGCGATGGCGATGCTCGCCTCCCCCACCTCCAGCAGCCCCACGCGGTGCACGACGCGGATGTCGCCCGTCCCCCACCGCTCGCGCGCCTCGTCGGCGATGCGCAGGAGCTCGCGCTCGGCCATCGCCTCGTAGGCGTGGTACTCGAGCTGGGTCACGGCGCGCCCGTCGTTCTCGTTGCGCACCACGCCCCAGAAGAGGAGCGCCGCCCCGTCTTCGGGGGAGAGCGTGTCGGCGATGATTCGGGCCGCGTCGAGCGGCTGGGCGACGACGGCGGCGTAGCTTGCACCCACGTCAGCCCCCCGCCACCGGCGGAATGAGCGCCACCTCGTCGCCGTCGCGCAGGGCGGTGGCGGCGGGCGCGTAGTCCATGTTCACCGCCACCACGGGCGTTTCCGGGAGCGACGAGAGCGCGGTCCCTCCCGCGCGCAGCTGCCGCACCAGGTCGGCAACCCGTGCCCCCGCGGGCAGCTCCACGGCGAGCTCGTCCGTCCCCGCGAGGTCGCGGTACGTGGCGAAGAAGAGGGTGCGAACGATCATCCGGGCTCCGCGCGGGGTGGGTGCGTGTTTGGGACGTAGGGGGTACACCGTGGAGGCGGCGGGGTTCGGAACAGCGGGGAATGGGGAATGGGGAATGGGGACTACGAACGGCTACACCGCGCGGGGTAGAGGCCGCTCCGTGAATTTGTTGTCACCCGTTCCCCGTCCCCACTCCCCCGCGGTATCACCCCGCCCCGGACACCCCCGGCCCCGGCACGTTCTGCCGGACCTCCTCGGGGGGCGCGATGGTGATGAGGAACTGCGAGACCTCGTGGTGAAGGCGGGAGGTGGAGGCGCGGACCATGGTACGCCCCTCCTGGGTCCCGATGCCGATCGCCACGTCGCCCGCTTCGGTGTTGAAGGTGATGTGCGTGGGGCCCTCGTCGGCCGTGAAGCCGCCATAGGGCGAGAAGCGCATGTTGAAGAACTCGCGCGCCCGGTCGATCACTTCCGCCGGGGAAAGGTCGGTCAGCACTTCCTGAATCAGCATACGCTCTCCGGTCCGGGTTCGAGGGGGCGGACCGGGCAGGAGGTGTGCCAGAGGTGTGCTACCGCTCGTCCCGTCCCCGCCCGCGCCACACCTCCTCTCCCTCTTGGCGCATCGGAGTCGCGGACGCGTGGTCTGCCTCCGTGTAGCCGCGGCGAACGTCGTACGCGGTTTCGTACGGACCCAGCGAGCGGGCAGAGCGGGAGCGCGGGATGCGGGCGTCGCGCGGGTCGAACGACTGCGGCATGTCGGGAGGCTCCGGGTGGAAGACTCCCGCCCGACACGCAAGAAAAACGCCCGCCCCGGTGGTCCGGGGCGGGCGGTCGCACGGCGTCGTCGAGTAACCAGGAAGTCCTAATCCGAACTCCGGACCCTGGTAGTTCAGCACTTGGCACTCGGCACTTAGCGCTTCCGTTCAGACCTCGAGCACCTTCTCTTCCACCAGCGCACGGAGCTCCTTCGACGGCTTGAACACCGGCACGGCGCGCGGCGGCACCTCCACCGGGTCGCCGGTGCGCGGGTTGCGCGCCAGGCGGCTCTTGCGCTCACGGACCTTGAAAGTGCCGAAGCCCCGGATCTCGATGTTCTGGTGATCCGCCATGGCGTCCTTGATGGAGTTCAGGAACGAATCCACCACCACCGCGCAGTCGCGCTTGGTGATGCCGGGGCCGATCGTGTCGGCGACCTTCTGTACCAGATCCGCCTTGGTCATGAAAATTCCTCCTGGAGGGGTTGGTGCTGGGGCAGTGCCCCGGGCCGATGCGCGACGCAGCGCAACTGGGGGGAAAGGAGCCGCCGGGCCCTCCTTCGGGATGGAGGCGCCTCCCAAAGAATTCTTCGTGTACGCGACGGCCGAAAAGGATTTACACCGCTGCCTCACCCGGAATCGGGGTGGCAAAACCGGGTTCGGCAAACGTTGGATCGTTGCGGCCGGAGGCGGAGCGGGCGCGTTGCGGGGCGAAGACAGCCTAAGGGGGTGTGGGACGGCTATTTAGAACGACCCAAGGATAATCCGCCGCTCGCGCGCCGTCAAGCGTCTGTGGGCATGAGGTTGCGCCGGCGCTCCATCTCATCCACAAAGCGGTCAAAGAGATAGCGCGAATCGTGCGGCCCCGGCGCCGCCTCTGGGTGATACTGCACCGAGAAGACGGGCTGCTCGGTGTGCTCCACGCCCTCCACGGTGCCGTCGTTCAGGTTCACGTGGGTCACGCGCAGCCCGGGCGCGCCCGGGATCCCGCTCTCGTCTCCCTGCACCGCGAAGCCGTGGTTCTGCGAGGTGATCTCCACCGCCCCGTCGCTCACGCGGCGCACGGGATGGTTGCCGCCCCGGTGGCCGTACAGGAGCTTGTAAGTAGTCGCCCCAAACGCGCGAGAGATGAGCTGGTGCCCCAGGCAGATCCCGAACACCGGTGTGTCGCGCGCGCCCAGCTCGCGGATGGAGTCCAGCGCGTGGGGCACCGCCTCGGGGTCGCCGGGGCCGTTGGAGACGAAGAGCCCGTCCGCCCCCGCCGCCACGATCTCCTCCACCGGTGTGTGCGAGGGGATCACCGTCACCTCGCAGCCGCGCTCGGCCAGGAGCTGGAGGGAGTGGCTCTTGACGCCGAAGTCGTACGCCAGCACCCGGAAGCGCCGCTCGCCCGCGGGGGTAACCGTGTAGCGCTCGTACGTGGAGACCTCGTCCGCCAAATCCAGCCCCTCCATGCGCGGCTGGGCGAGGATCCGCTCCAGAAGCGCGTCGCCCGCCTGCTCCGCGGGCGCGATGGCGGCGCGCATGGACCCGCGCGAGCGGATGTGCCGGGTGAGCGCGCGCGTGTCGACCCCCTGGATGGCGACCACGCCGTTGCGGTCCAGGTAGTCGTGGAGCGGCTCGGTCGCCCGCCAGTTGCTGTGCATCGGCGGCGCTTCGTGGAGGATGAAGCCGGCCACCTGCGGCCGCGCCGACTCCTCGTCCACGGGGTTGACGCCGTAGTTGCCGATCAGCGGGTAGGTCATCGCCACCAGCTGCCCGGTGTACGACGGGTCGGTGAGGACTTCCTGGTACCCGGTCATCGAGGTGTTGAAGACCACCTCGCCGAACGCCGTCCCCCCGGCTCCGTACGACTCGCCCGCGAAGACGCGTCTATCCTCCAGCATGAGCACGGCGGGTGCGGTCAACGGGCTTCTCCGTGGATGACGCGCGGTCAAGCGCAACGCGGTACGGCAGATGCGGCGGGCGGGAATCTACGGGTGCGCGCGGGCGTGTCAAGGCGGAAGGGAGTGGCGTCAGTGCGTTGGTGCGGTAGGGCGGGGCGACGACCGTCCTCCCCCCAATCTCTCGTCCTGAGCAAAGCGCTTCTCTGTTCCTTACCCACCTCCACGCTCTGGCGCGGAGCGAAGGATCTACTGCTCGTGCCGAGGGGCTGGCACGCCACGCCGGCCTCTCGCCTCTCCGGCTAGATCCTATTGGTCGCCGCAGGAGTACCGGCGTGCGGTGCCGGGCATTCCCAAGGGCGGCTCTCTCAGGATGACCCTCGAAATCTCCCCTCCTGATTCCTGGAAGGAGGCAGGCGCGTGCCTGCGGATCAGCGCGCTTCGACTACGACGGAACGCACCGCGTTCGCGCCGTAGCCGAGGCGGTTCCAGCGCGGAGAGTCCGGCTGAACGTTCCCCGCGGCGTCGTGGGCGCGGACGCGCAGGGTATGGCGCCCCGACGCGCGGCTCGCCCACTCGTACTCCCAGCGCTGCCACAGGTAGCTGTGGGAGGCGGGGTGCACCCGCGCGTCCTCCCAAGCATCCCCCCCGTCCACCGCCAGCTGCACGCGCGTGACGGGGGCCGCGCCGGACCAGGCCCACCCGCGCACCGTCACGGGCCGGGTCCCGAGCACTTCCCCGCCCCGCGGCTCGGTGACGACGGCCTTCACCGCCATCTCCGCTACCGGGACGGCGGGGCCGCCGGCGCCGTAGTCCATCACGTAGCGCTCGCGCTGGAAGTAGCCGGCGAACGGTTCGGTGAGCACGGAAACCCGCGACACCCACTTGACGCTGGCCATCCCGTACCAGCCGGGGACCACCAGCCGCAGCGGGGCTCCGTGCTCCGGCGGCAGCGGCGCGCCGTTCATTTCGAAGGCCAGCAGCGTGTCCGGGTGCAGCGCCTTGTCCATCGGCAGCGAGCGGGCGAAGCAGATCTCGTTTCCGCCGGCGAACCCCTCGTCGGCGGCCTCCACCAGCACCTCCAGGGCACTCGGAGCCACGCCCGCGCGGGCGAGAACGTCCGCCAGGGAGACGCCGCCCCACTCCGCCGCCGCCACCGCGCCGCCGCCCCACAGCTCCCCCGCCGGAAGCGGAGCGAGGGTGAGGCGGTCGTTTCCCGCGCACTCCAGCGTCACGCCCAGCGTGCGGCGGGGGAGGCGCGCCAGCTCGTCCATCCCCAGCTCCAGCGCCTCCCCCACGGCGCCGTCCACGCGGACGCGGTGGGTGCGCGCGTCCAGCTCCGGGAAGGGGAAGTTGCTGCGGACGTAGTGCAGCCCGGCCGGGGTGATCTCGGCGGCAAGCGCGTCCTGGGGCGTCTCCGCGCAGAGCGGCGTCGGCCTGACGATTACGCGTGATTCACCGAGCATGGGTCTCGCCATGTTCGCGCACGAGCGAGGACTGTTCGGTGAGGAGCTGGTGCACAGTGACGATGATCTTCATGGGATGGAAGGGGCGCGCGGGACGAGGATGAGGCCGCGGAGAGCGCCCGGACGGTGCACGAGGATCATCGCAGGTTGGGGGCGTCCGTGTCAATCTCCCGGAAGAGGAAATCGCGGGTTGCGCACGGGCGGGCGGCGCTGTCTTGTTAAGCGGACGTGCACGCCCAGCCGGGCTCCGCACCCGCGCACCCTCACCAGGCCGATTCTTGAGCGTCCAGAGCCCATTGCAGAGCCAGCCGCTGATCCACATCTACGCCGACGAATCGTGCCTGGGGAACCAGTTCAAGGAGAGGGCGCGCCCGGGCGGAGCCGCGGGGCTGGTGGAGCTCTTCCACCTCGAGCGCGGCTGGGTGCGGCGCGACTTCTGGGTTTCCGAACCGAACACCACCAACAACCGCATGGCGATCCGCAGCGCCATCCTTCCGCTGGCGGCGCTCAAGGCCCCGTCGCGCGTGGTCTTCACCACCGACAGCCGCTACCTGGTGGACGGGATGACGCAGTGGGTGCACGGGTGGGCTGCCCGCGGCTGGACGCGCAAGTCGGGGGAGATCGAGAACCTGGAGGAGTGGAAGGAGCTGCTGCGGGCGGCGGGTCGCCACAAGATCATGTGGCGCTGGGTGAAGGGGCACGCCGGACATCCGCAGAACGAGTACGCCAACGACCTCGCCATCCGCGCCGCCACCAAGCAGCTCAACAGCGGCGGCCTGGTGGAGTCCGGCTTCGACGACTGGATCGCGAAGCAGCAGGAGCGCGACAAGTTCCTCGACTTCTTCGCCCTCCCCCCGGACGAAGCGGGGTTCAAGCCGTCACGGGCGCTCCCACGGGCATGACCGCCCGGAGCGACGCGGAGGCATTCCCTGCGTGCGCGGTACCGCTCTCTCCAGCGCCCCTGCGCGAGATCATGGCGCCCGGTTCGTACGCTCGCCGGGTAAGAGGTCGCCCGGCCGATTCACGAGTGTGGCGGGGAGTGCGTGGAACAGGTCGATCACCTTCTTCGACCGCGTCGGGATGTCTTCGTTCTGGGTGAAGCGGTCGAAGAACGACGGGCGCCGGGCGGAGGATGGAGAACGCCTGCGCTGCTTCTCCTTTGCGATATCATCCCCGCGGAGCGTGCGTAGCGGCCGAGCCGAACACCCGCTCGAAGCTCCGCACCGCCGCCGCTTCCACCTCGTCGATCTCCACGGGCCTTCCAAGCTCGCCCGAGATCGATCCGACGCCGTACGCGCGAATGCCGCAGGGGATGATCGTCTGGAAGAATGACAGATCGGTGCTGACGTTCAGGGCGAAGCCGTGGCTCGTGATCCACCCCGACGACACCCGCACCCCGATGGCGGCCAGCTTCCGGTCGCCCGCCCAGACGCCCGTCAGCCCCTCCTTCCGCCCGCCGTCCAGCCCGAACTCCGCCAGCACGCCGATCAGGACTTCCTCCAGGTCGCGAAGGTAGCGGTGGAGGTCGCAGCGGTCCGGCTTGAGGTCCAGGATCGGGTAGCCGACGAGCTGCCCCGGACCGTGGTACGTCACGTCCCCGCCCCGCCCCGACTCGAACAGCTCGATCCCGCGCGCCGCCCGCTCCTCGGCGCTCACCACCACGTTCTCGTCACGCGAGCCGCTCCCCTTGGTGATGACGTGCGGGTGCTCCAGCAGCAGGAGCGTGTCGGGGATCTCGCCCGCGCGGCGTTGCGCCACCAGCTCCGCCTGAAGCGCCAGCGCATCGGCGTACGAGACGGTGCCCAGGCGGCGTACGGCGAGTGTGCGGGGATGCGCGGTCGTGTCCATGGTCGGATGATCGGGTTGCGTGGGGCCTCACACAGAGCCACGGAGAGGAAACGGAGAGAACTCCTCCCGCGGTTCTCTCCGTTTCCTCCGAGTTTGCGCGAAGCCCGCAGTCGGTCAGCCGTTCTCGCTGGCGCTCTCCATCAGCTCCTTGACGCGGGCGAGGAACTGGTCGCCGTCCGCGCCGTTGACCAGGCGGTGGTCGTAGCCGAGGGAGATGAAGCCGCGCTTGCGGGCCACGATGGCGTGGCTGCCGAACTCGTCCGTCACGACGGCGGGCCGCATCTCCACGCCGCCGACGCCCATGATGGCGACCTGCGGCTGGCTGATGATGGGGAAGCCGATGGTGGTGCCAAAGATCCCGGGGTTGGTGATGGTGAAGGTGCCCCCCTGGATCTCTTCCGGCTTCAGCTCGCGGTTGCGGGCGCGGGTCGCCAGGTCGTTGATGCGGCGCGCCAGCCCCACCAGCGACAGGTCGTCCGCCCCGCGCACCACGGGGACGATCAGCCCGTTCTCGATGGCGACCGCGATCCCGATGTTCACGTCCGCCCGGTAGATCACGTCCTTGCCGGAGATGGTGGCGTTGAGCTTGGGATGCTCGCGCAGCGCCTGCGCCACCGCCTTGGCGATGAAGTGCGTGTAGGTGACCTTGACCCCCGCCTCGGCCCACGCGCGCTTGGATTTGGCGCGCACCTGGTCGATGCGCGAGTAGTCCACCTCGAAGTACGAGTGCACGTGCGGCGAGATGCGCCGCGAGAGCACCATGTTCTGCGCGATGATCTGCGTGATGCGGCTCATCGGCTCCACGCGGTCGTTGGGCCCGGCCGTGACGGCCGGGTGCTCCACGCGCGTGTAGAACTCGTCCCACCCGAAGCCCTCGCCGTCCTGGCGCGGGGCGGCGGGGCGCTTGGCGGGCGGCTGCTGGGCCGGTGCCGCACCCGCGGTTGCCGGCTGCGCGCCGGGCACGGCGGCGGGAGCCGACGCCTTCTCCTCCACGAAGCGGAGGATGTCATCCTTGGTGACGCGCCCCGCGCGCCCGGTACCGGGGACGGCGCTGACCTCCACCCCGTGCTCCGCGGCGATCTTGCGGACGAGCGGCGTGCTCTTGCGGCGCAGCCGTTGCGCCGGCCCCGCGGGCCCCCCCGGGGTGGGGGGGGCCCCGGGGGGGGGGGGCGGGCCGCGGGGCCGGGCGGGCCCCGGGGCCCCCCCCCCCCCCCCCCGCACCCGCCGCCCCCCCCCCCCCCCGGGGCGGGGGGGGGGCGGGGGGCCCCCCACCCCCCCGGCGG